>JBKQQE010000266.1:0-2753 GCA_052326245.1 Xanthobacteraceae bacterium
GACGTTACGGCGATCTCAAGCGCTCAGCGGCACTTTCTCAGTATTCCACACGACATTGTTCAGTACTTGTCCATCGGGGAAGCGCAGCACGGGTGCTGACGGCAGCCGCGGGTGCAGCAGTCTGCGCCATCCGATGTATCGACCGAGGTAATTGCGATTCGCTTCCGGGATCTTGCAAAAGCCGAGAAACGGTCGAAACCAATTGCCGTCGTCCCAGAACGCCGGTCCGAGCGGCGGCAATCCGTAATCGGCGGGACGCGCAACAAAGCGCGATCCCGGTAACGGATTAAAATTGTTCAGCATCGGCGGCGGGCTTCCGCTGCGCGCGGCAAGTTCGTGCGCCACGTTCACGGTCGTCAGCAGGTGGCTCTCGTTTTCCCACGGCAACCCCAACGCCATGGAATAGTAGACCGCCGAACGGATCGGTCGCCGCGCGATCGCTTCGGCGAAACGATAAATGCGAGCGAGATCGAGTTTCTTATCAACTTTATCGACGCCTTGCTGATAGCCTGCCTCGACGCCGACCTGGATGAGATAGAACCGGTTACGATCAAGCGCATCCGTCAACTTAGGATGAACGAGATCGTGATATCGGCTTTCCATCCCGAGGGAATATCCGGTCGACGCGAACGCATCCAGCAGCCCGCGCGTCGCTGACTTCCGAGTTCCAAACGAATCGTCGGTGAAGAAGACGGAGCGAGCGTGGAAACGATCCTCGATGGTACGAAGCCGTCGCACCACCGCTTCCATCCGGCTGGGCGAGAAGGCCCGGTGGCCACGACGATAGTAGATGCCGCAGAACGCGCAATCGAAGGCACAGCCGCGCGATCCTTCGACCGGGATATAGCCGTAAACTCCGGGAGGAATCAGGTGGTAGGCCGGCAGCGGCAGCTTCTCCATCTCCTCGACCGACAAAGCCGGCCGATCCGGCGTCGACACGATACGCCCGTCCTCGGTGCGGAACGTGAGACCGTGAATACGACCGAGGTCGCCGCCGCGGGCGATCGCGTCGAGCAGCGACGGAAACGTGATCTCGGCCTCGCCACGGACGACGACATTGGCTTGGGTCGAGGCCAGGCAATACTCCGGCAGGTGGGAGGGATGGATACCGCCGAGTACGATGGTCAGCCGCGGTTTGATTTCGCGCGCAGCGGCGATCAGCTCGCGGGCGACATACCAGTTGTAGGAGGTGGCCGAGATTCCCAGCACGTCGGACATCGCGAGCTGGCGTTCGAGATCGGCGCGGAAGGATGGGTACTCCGCGGCGAGGACGACCCGCACGCGATGCTCGCCTCCTGTTTCAAGGAGCGAAGCCAACAACAGAATACCCGTTGAAGGACATTGCACCTCCATGGGGATATCGGTACGGCAAAAGCAGAGGATTACGTTGCAGCCCATGACACGCTGCTCTTCCCGCCAAGATCCACGATCGCTCCAGTCGGCAAGCGCAGGACCGACAGCGCCCGATGCCGCGGAAAACTGCGATGGATGCCGAGCAAATAGGTTTGCAGAGCCGGCCGATCTGCGGGCGCCACGCGGGAATAGCCGACGAACTGGCTGAACCATGCCGGGTCGTCGTACAAGGCCGGCGTTGGCGGCGAGAGTCCGTAGCGCTCCGGCCGAGCTGCGATGTCCGATCCCGGATAGGGCGAAAAGACGTTGAGTTGCGGCTGCTGACTGCCGGCTGCTCGCGCGGTATCGAAAGCGAAGTTGATCGTTTGCACGACTTCACTTGCGGTCTCCCAGGGGAAGCCGATCATGTAGGACCAGTAGATCTGGTAGCGGAACGGTAGCCTTGTGGCCGCAACCGCGAAGTCCTGAATCATGTCCAGCGTCAATCCCTTCTTGATCCGCCTGAGGCCGGCCTGGTAGCCGCACTCGACGCCGACCTGAATGAGGAAGACGCGGTTTGCAGCGAATTGGAGGAAGAGATCGTCGCGCTGCAATTCGCTGATGCGCGCCTCGCAACCGATCATCGCGTCCGGCATGATCGTGCGCAGCAGCTCCAGCGTACCCACCACCCGCTCGCGATGCGCGGAGAAGGAATCATCGCACAGAAAGATGCCATCTTGAACGAAGCGATCGCGCAGAGCCGCAAGCTGTCGCAGGTTGCGTTCGACGCGCGCCAGTGAAAACTGGCGAATGCCGCGCGGCGTCGGAATTCCGCAGAATACGCAGCGGTAACGACAGCCGCGCGACGTCTCCATCGGCACGAAGCCGTATCGCTGCGGCGGGACCAGGTGGTAGGCGGGCAGCGGAAGGGCGTCGAGTTCGGCCGCCGAGATGAGCTCACGTTCGGGGTTGACATGAATTGCCCCGTCGCGGTCCTTCCAGGTCAACCCTTTGATGCCGTCGGCATCGCGACCGGCCGCCCATGCCCCGAGCAGGTCTGGAAAAGTCGCCTCGCCCTCGCCGCGGACGGCCACGTCCGCGGCTGATGTCTCAAGACAATGACGATCGCAGTGCGTGGGGTGCGGTCCGCCAATCACGATGCGGAGTTGGGGGAAATGCCGGCGGATTTCGCCGATGGTTTGCCTGGCACGATACCAATTGAACGAGTTGATCGACACGCCGACGACATCAGCATCCGCCAGGCTTGCGGGCAAAGTCGCCATCATCGCATCGAAATCGATCGGGAAAACGATGCGCACGTCGTGCTCGCGCTCGACTACCGCCGCGAGCATGAGCAGACTCATCGGCGGGGTGGTGCTGTCCATGCTCAGCGTGTGAGGCATGAACAACACCACTCTCAT
>JBKQQE010000267.1:0-3956 GCA_052326245.1 Xanthobacteraceae bacterium
GTCGGCAGCTGGCCGTATCAATTCCCTGAACATGCTGAGCAGCGGCGTCACCAGCTTGAGCTCCTGCTGATCCGACTGCGCCTGCGAGGCGTCGGGCGCCGCGGCAAACATCACGCACGCCGCCGCCAAAGCAATGAAACGCGCTGCCATCGATCGCCTCCCGCAATGTCCCGTTCCTGGCCGCCGGAGCGGTCCGGCGAGGCGGGGTCTTTGTATGATCAGTGCAATCGTAACATCACGGGCGGGTCAACTGAAAGGCCCGGTGAACACCCCTTCGGGTCATTCCCGGGCTTCCAGCGGGCGAACCGATCCAGATGCCGCTTGTTCGGCCCTTGGCCCCCACGCCAGTATTTTTGCTGCGCTGGCAGACGCAGTGCCACCCGTCATAGTGCCACCCGTCATCAAGGCTTCCGTGACCATCGGAGGTCGCTTACCCTCCACCGCGGAATTGAACGTTTCCGCGAACAAGTTCTCCACCCCGGCCGGGGTGATCTGGAGGGGTGATGGAGATCACGGTCAACGGCAAGCCGCGCGAGGCCCTGCACGCGCGCCATGAGCGGGCGGTCGAGACGCGCAGCGCAGCCGGCGCGGCCGAGGGCGAGGTGTTGCCGGCGGACGAGGCCTCGCAGGCCTATCGGGCCGGGATCCGCCGCTATTTCGGCATCATGGCGGCGTTGGGCATCGCACTCGGGCTCGCCATCCTGGCCGGTGGGCTCGCGGTGGCCCAGCCGCAGGACCGCATCAAGGTGGTCCTCACCGGGACCATCAGCGCCGGCGTGGTCGTCGCGGGCGCGCGCTGGCGTTTCAACCGCGCGCTCGCCGCCTGGACCGCGCGGCTGGCCGAGCGCATCGCCGCGCTTCCGCCCGTCGGCACGCCGGTGCGCCTCGACTCGCGGGGCGTGACCGTCGGCGCGCGTGCGGCGCAGTGGCCGGCGCTGTTGCTCGGCGCCATCGAGCTGACCGAACGCAACAGCGAAGACAGTCAGGCGTTCATCGTCGACCGGCTCGTGCTGTCGAACACCGCCGGGCCGCTCACGCTCGATCGCCACCTCATGCGCAACGGCGCCGCGATCGTCGAAACCGCCTATTGCAAGCTGGTGCGCGAGCTCGGACTGAAGGAGCTGCAGGTCGCAAGCGGGCGCCTATAGTGGGCGCCCTGGGGCTGGCACTCGTCCGATGAGCCGGCACGCGTTGTCATTCCCGGTTGTTCAGGCGGCTCCCAGCGCCTGGTCCAGATCGGCCAGGATGTCGTCGACATGCTCGATGCCGATCGACAGGCGCACGTAACCTTCGGTGACCCCGGTCTTCAATTGCTCCTCGGCGGTGAGTTGCGAATGCGTGGTACTGGCCGGGTGAATGGCGAGCGAACGTGCGTCGCCGATGTTGGCAACGTGATAGAACATCTTCAGGGCATCGATGAACTTGCGACCGGCGTCGCGCCCACCCTTGAGCTCAAAGCCAACCAGGCCGCCATACCCGCCCTTGAGATAGGCATCAGCGCGACGCCTTGTTTCGCCTGCCATCACGCCGGGATAGATGACGTGGGTCACCTTCGGGTGTTTTGCAAGAAAAGCCGCGACCGTGGCGGCGTTCGCACAATGCTGGCGCATGCGCAGAGCCACCGTCTCCAACCCCTGGATGAACATGAAAGCGTTGAATGGCGACATCGCCGCACCGATATCGCGCAACAGCGTGACGCGCGCCTTCAGGATGTAAGCGATCGGACCCAGGGGCTTGACCGCCTGCGTCCAGACCGCGCCGTGATAGCTCGGATCGGGCTTGTTGAGCATCGGGAAGCGATCCGAATGCTTTTCCCAGTCGAAATTGCCGCCATCGACGATAATGCCACCGATCGAGGTGCCGTGGCCACCGATGTATTTCGTGGTCGAGTGCATCGTCACGGCCGCGCCGTGCTTGATCGGTTGGCAAAGTACCGGACAGGCGGTGTTGTCCATGATCAGCGGCACTCCGAGGTCGCGGCCAATCCTGGCGATCTCGGCGATCGGAAATACCGCGAGCTTGGGATTGGGCAACGTCTCGCCGTAATAGCAGCGCGTCTTTGCATCGGTCGCGCGGCGGAAATTCTCCGGATCAGCGGGATCGACGAAGCGGCATTCGATCCCCATCGTGGCAAAGGTGTTCTGGAACAGGTTCCAGGTGCCGCCATAGATGTCGGTGGAGCAGACGAAATTATCGCCGGCATGGCAGATGTTCTGCACGGCAATCAACGATGCGGCCTGACCCGATGCGAGGGCGAGCGCGGCGACCCCGCCTTCGAGCGCGGCGATGCGTTCCTCGAGCACGGCCTGCGTCGGATTCATGATGCGGGTATAGATGTTGCCCAGTTCCTTCAGCGCGAACAGGTTGGCGGCGTGCTCCGTTGAATTGAACTGGTACGAAGTGGTCTGGTAGATCGGCACAGCCACCGCTGTCGTCGCCGGATCGGCGCGATAGCTTCCGCCATGCAGGGCGATAGTCTCCGGATTTTTGCTCTCGGTCGGCATGTGGGCTCCGTTCTGGTTCAAGTTACAGGTGGAGCGGCCCGGCCGGCTGCGACCCCCGGGCCCCGTGGACGGCATCCTAGCCAATCAAGGCAGGTATCGGAAGCGCCGCACCGCGTCGCAACGGCGTTCGAGGCGCCCTTTGTCCCGGCGATCGCCCGCCCGAGGCACTCGCTTATTTGCCCAATTTGCGTGGCAGGGGCGACAAATCCTGTGGCCGGCGCATCACCGAATATGCTTTGATGCTGCTGTCATTGGAGTGCGATCCGGTGGCCGAGCAACGTGTCCAAAGGCGGTTGGCGGCGATCCTGGCGGCTGATGTCGCGGGGTACTCCCGATTGATGGGCCTGGACGAGGTCGGCACCCTCGCCGCGTTGAAGGCTTTGCGGCGCGAGATCGTCGATCCGGCCATCGCGGAGCACAACGGCCGCACCGTCAAGACCACCGGCGACGGGATGCTGGTGGAATTCGCCAGCGCCGTCGATGCGGTCAGCTGCGCGATGAGCGTGCAGGGCAAAATGGCGGAGCGCAACGCCGGCGCCGCACAACGGATCACGTTCCGCATCGGCATCAATGTCGGCGACATTATCATCGACGGCGACGACATTTTCGGCGATGGCGTTAATGTCGCGGCACGGGTCGAGAACGAGTGCGAGCCGGGCGGCGTCTTCATATCCGGCAGTGCATTCGAGCAGGTCCGGGGCAAGACGGGTTTCGCGTTCGAGGACCTCGGCGAAAGAGCGCTGAAAAACATCGAGCGGCCGGTGCGACTCTACGCGGCGCGGACCGCGACGCCGGGGCTTGCCGCAGGCGCAAACCGGTCGGCCGAGGCCCACAAGGCGCTTCCGCAATCCGACCGCGCCGCGATTGCCGTGCTGCCCCTTACCAACCTGACCGGAGATCCCGGGCAGGACTATTTCTCCGACGGCATCAGCGAGGACATCATCACGGCGCTTTCGAAGCTGCACTCGTTCTCGGTGATCGCCCGCAATTCATCGTTCATCTACAAGGGCAAGTCGGTGCATATGAAGCAGGTCGCCGAGGAGCTGGGCGTCGGCTATGTGGTGGAGGGCAGCGTGCGCAGGGGCGGCGATCGCGTCCGTATCACCGCGCAGCTCAACGACACCGCCACCGGCAGCCATCTCTGGGCGGAGCGCTACGACCGTGAGCTCGCCGACGTGTTCGCCGTGCAGGACGAGATCACGGATGCCATCGTCGCGGCGATCGAACCGCGGCTCTATGCCGCCGAGAACTTCCGCGCCAGCCGCAAGCCGCCCGACAGCATGGATGCCTGGGAGCTGCTGATGCGGGCGCTGTCGCATTTCAGGCGGGTGACGCGAGAGGACAATGTGGTCGCGCAGGCTCTGCTGGAGAAGGCGGTCGCCATCGCTCCCAATTACGGCCGGGCGCTCGGCGTGCTGGCGACCAGCTACGTCTTTTGCGCCCAGATGGGCT
>JBKQQE010000268.1:0-6466 GCA_052326245.1 Xanthobacteraceae bacterium
CGGCTCAAGAAAAAGGGCGGCGCGGGGTGACGCGCCGCCTGCACCCGCCTTAGGAAGAAAGCGGGCACGAGTTAGCCGGCGCGCAGCGTGTCCAACGCGCGCCGGCCGGAGAGAACGATCAGAAGAAGCCGAGCTTCTTCGGGCTGTAGCTGACCAGCATGTTCTTGGTCTGCTGGTAGTGGTCGAGCATCATCTTGTGGGTCTCGCGACCGATGCCGGACTGCTTGTAGCCGCCGAACGCCGCGTGCGCCGGATAGGCATGGTAGCAGTTGGTCCACACCCGGCCGGCGTGGATGGCGCGGCCGAAGCGGTAGCAGCGGTTGGCGTCGCGGCTCCACACCCCGGCGCCGAGGCCGTACAGCGTGTCGTTGGCGATCGAGAGCGCCTCGTCGTCGTCCTTGAAGGTCGTCACCGAGACCACCGGCCCGAAGATCTCTTCCTGGAACACGCGCATCTTGTTGTGGCCCTTGAACACCGTCGGCTTGACGTAGTAGCCGCCAGCGAGATCGCCCGACAGCATGTTGCGCTCGCCGCCGATCAGGACCTGGGCGCCTTCCTGCCTGCCGATGTCGAAATAGGACAGGATCTTCTCGAGCTGCTCGGAGGAGGCCTGCGCGCCGAGCATGGTGTTCGGATCGAGCGGGCTGCCCTGGGTGATCGCGGCGACCCGCTTCAGCGCCCGCTCCATGAAGCGGTCGTACAGCGATTCATGGATCAGCGCGCGGCTCGGGCAGGTGCAGACCTCGCCCTGGTTGAACGCGAACAAGACGAAACCCTCAATTGCCTTGTCAAGGAAGTCATCGTCCTCGGCGCCAACGTCGTTGAAGAAAATGTTGGGCGACTTTCCGCCGAGCTCGAGCGTCACCGGGATCAGGTTCTGCGACGCATATTGCATGATCAGCCGGCCCGTCGTGGTCTCGCCGGTGAAGGCGATCTTGGCGATGCGGTTGCTGGAGGCCAGCGGCTTGCCGGCCTCGAGGCCGAAGCCGTTGACGATGTTGAGCACGCCCTTGGGCAGGAGGTCGCCGACCAGGTCGATCCAGACCATGATCGAGGCGGGGGTCTGCTCGGCGGGCTTCAGCACGACGCAGTTGCCGGCCGCGATCGCCGGCGCAAGCTTCCAGCACGCCATCAGGATCGGGAAGTTCCAAGGGATGATCTGGCCGACGACGCCGAGCGGCTCGTGGAAGTGGTAGGCGACGGTGTCGTGGTCGATCTCGCTGAGCGAGCCTTCCTGGCTGCGGATCGCGCCGGCGAAATAGCGGAAATGGTCGATGGACAGCGGAATGTCGGCAGCGGTGGTCTCGCGGATCGGCTTGCCGTTGTCCCAGGTCTCCGCCAGCGCCAGCTTGCCGAGGTTCTCTTCCATGCGGTCGGCGATCCTGTTGAGGATCTGCGCGCGCTCGGCGACGCTGGTGCGGCCCCAGGCGTCCTTGGCGGCGTGCGCGGCGTCGAGCGCCGCCTCGATGTCGGAAGCGTCCGAGCGCGCGATCTCGCAGACCGCCCGGCCGGTGATCGGCGAGATGTTGTCGAAATATTTGCCGCTGTGCGGCGCGCGCCATTCGCCGCCGATATAGTTGTCGTAGCGCTTGGCGAACGGCGCCTGCGCGACGACATTGATGTCGACCTTGTTCATCGAATCCTCCCTGTGACGACGCCCTCGGGTGTGGCGTTGCGCGCAAGGTCTCATCGACCTGGGCTTTGGGCCATGGCGGCCCTGACGGTTTAGGGATCGAGGTGTCGCAACTCTGCGACAGTGCGCGGCGGTATTTTCGTCAGCGGCGCAGGCCGAGCTGCCGCATTTTGCGGTGCAGCGTGGCGCGCGACATCTCCAGATCCTTCGCCGCCCTGGAGACGTTGCCGCCGGCGCGGGCCAGCGCGCGCTGCAGCACCGCGCGTTCCGCCGTCTCGAAATCGTCGTGCCGCGCGGTGGCCTTTCCGATCAGGTCGGCCGCCGGCATCGGCCGCGCCAGCGCCGCGGCGTTGATGCCGAGCGCCTGGCGCGCCGCGCGCGTCGCGCCGACTACCAGATCGTCGTGGTCCACCGCCAGCAGCGACTTGCCGGAGCGCTCGCCGGCCGGCGCCAGCACGATGCGGGCGTTGGGAAAGGCGAGCCGGAAATTCTCCGCCTCGATATGGCGGGCGGCATCCGCCACCGCGGTGGCGATCAGCTGCACGAAGCCCTCGGTGAGGTCGGCGCGACACGACGAGACGTCGAGCGCGGCGGCGATCTCGCCGTGTTCGTCGAAGACCGGCGTGGTGGTGCAGCTCAGAAGCGAATTGCGCGAGAAGAAATGCTGGTCGCGATGGATCGTCAGCGCACGCTCCTCGACCAGGCAGGTGCCGATGCCGTTGGTGCCCTCGCAATGCTCGCTCCAGATCGCGCCGGTCCACAGCCCCCAGGCGTCGAAGGTGCGGTCGTCGCCCGGCGCGCCGCGGCGGTCGACAACGACGCCGCTGCGGTCCGCCAGCAGCACGCTGCAGCCGACGCCGCCCACCGCGAGGAACAGCCGGTCGAGGCTGGCCTGCGCGGCGCGCAGCAGCGGACCGAGCGTGGCCTGGGCCTGCGAAATCTCCGCTTCGGCGAGCCGGCGCGAGGGCACGTGGCTGGCGGGGTCCAGCGCATGCAGGCAGCCGGACCGGCGCCACGACGCCGCGAGCGCGGAATTGGCCGCCGCGCTGCCCGCGATCACCTTCTGAACCCGGCGGACATGGACCGCCTCGGGCAGCCGTTCCATCGCTGGTTTCCTGCCTGTTGCCGTGACGCCGATGCATGCCGGCGTCAGTTGTGACGATGTTCATATGCCTTGGATCTGCAGTCTTCGATCACGCGACGGCGCGATCCGCAAGACCGCCAAAAGTACATACCGTTCGCGATACCGTCGAACCCGACCGCATAACCTCGAGGCATTTGCGCCGGTCAGGCCGTGCAGCGCCGCGGGCCGCGCGCCACGGCCATCACGCCCGGCGTTCTATTTGCACGCTTCGCATATCGTCGTGTGGGTCATCACGGGCGTGCCGGCGTTGCGCGCGGAGACCTTGCGCCACCAGCCCTGCAGCGCGCCGCGCGTCACCGGGATCTTGACGCTCATGCCCTCGGCGAATTTGACCCAGGTCTCGAAGCAGTAGTCGGGAACGGCGACCAGGACCGGAATCTCGGCGCTGAGCGCCCGGTCGATCAGATAGAGCAGCCCCTTGCCCTCGCGTTCCTGCTTGCCGAACCGGTTGATGACCAGCAGGTCGGCGCCGCGGTCGATGGCGGCCGCGATCTCCTGGCCGGCCCAGGTCAGCGCCTGGATGTCGAGCCGGCAGCCTTCCGCATAGGCGCCGAGATCCTGGAACAGCTCCACGTCCTCGCCCGAATGCACCAGCATGGCGGAGAGCTGCGGCGCCTGGCCGACGCGGTGACCGCCCTGGATCAGGCCCACCACCCGGACGCCCTCGGCGGCGAGATCCGCGGCAAAGGCATTCAGCAGCGCGTCCGGATCCTGGTCGGGGCCATAGACCAGCGCCGCCAGATCGCATTGGGAATCAAACGCCTGAGGTTCGAGCACGCAATGCCTCGTCGACCTGGAAGGGACCCCACCGCCCGCGCAGCGGCTACGCTATAGTTGCGCCTATATCACGAAGCGGGCACCGAGGCCATCGCCGCGGCCGCAGTGGTCCGCCTTCCTGCCGCGGCGCAGCAAGGGCGATCGAGGTCCGCATCGATATATTCTATTGAATATAACACAGGCGCCCTACCGCGCGCTCTTTGCCGGGCGCGACAGGTCGGCCTGCAGTTTCACGAGATCCTTGCGCACGGCGGTGGCGGCGTCGCGCTCGATCCTGCGGTAGCGCGAAATCAGTTCTTCGCCGAACGACGTCAGCACGGCGCCGCCGCCGTTCTTGCCGCCGGTCTGGCGCTCCACCGTATCGCGACCGCAGGTGCGGTTGATCTCGTCGACCAGGTCCCAGGCCCGCTTGTAGGACATGTCCATGGCGCGTCCGGCGGCCGAAATCGAGCCGCAGGAGCCGATCTGCTCCAGCAGCGCGATCTTGCCCGGCCCAATCCGGGCGTCACCCTCGAGATCGATGCGAAGGCTGAGGGACGGCAGCGGTTTGCGGGTCGGTTTTTTCATGGCGGCGCGCCGGAACGGAGGGTGACAATAACTAGCCCTCTCCGGCGGCGGCCTCAAGATCATTCGCATTGCAGCGCGACCGATTGCTGTCGTTCGCGTAGGGCTGATGCTGCCGCGGCGCCCCGTTAACGATAATTCCAGCCGGCGCGACCAGGCCCCGTCGGTCCGCCGGGGGGCGGTTGCCCGGCCGGCGGAAAAATTGAACACTCGCCGGCCGTTCATCGAAACCCGCACCATCGCCGCCCGGGACAGCGCCATGGCCGCACTGACACCGCAAGTCCGCACCCGAGGCATGATCGGTGGCCTGGCGATCGTCGCCTATGGGCTCGCCTCGGCGGTCTACGGCTACTACCGCGACCTCGACTCGATGGATTTCGCCACCATGGCGGCGGCGCCGGACTATGCCGTCCTGCACGTCGTGCTGTTCGGGCTGGCGGGCCTCGGCGTGATCGCCTGGTTCAGGTTCGCCCGGTGAGCGGCGCGGCGCAGTGGGAGGTCGAGACATGACCGGACGCGACTGGTTCGCCGGTTCGCTGGTCGTCGTAGTGGCGGCGATCGGATTTCTGGTTTCGTCGACGATCGTCAACGAGCATTTTGTGCGCGCGCCGGAGGCGATGCCGACGACCGGCGAGGACGCTTCCCGGGACGACGCCGGCTGCACGGAAGGTATTTGCATCACCTTGGGCGGAGCGACCGTGAGATGGGCGTTTCCGAACGCACCATTCGGCGTGCTGCGATGCGAAAAGTCCACCGCCGGGACCGCTCCCCACAAATGACCACGGCGCGGCCGTGGTCGCCGGCGCTTGTTCGCGCCTAGCCCTGCTTTCGCCGCTCGAGCCTTTCCCAATCCTCCCGCGTGAAATCATCGCCGTTGGTCCCGGGATCGGGTCCATAGATCGCGCTCCTCCTCATGGCGCTGCCCGCGCTCGCGGTTAGCGTCCGCCGCCTGCACGATATCGACTGCACCGGATGACGGCTGCTGGGGGCATCGTGCCGCTGCTCTGCCCGGCCGCGCTGCGTTCGATCGGTGACCCGCGAACCGCGCCTGCGGTCATTTCGTCAGCCCGACATCGCCCGCGACCGCATGGAAGATCCTGATCGCGATGCAGGCGCACAGGCAGACCAGCAAGCCGGCCATGATCCAGAACGGCGCGTGCGCGTCGGCGCTGGAGACAAGGGCCGTGACCGCGATGGCCGCGATGCTGAGCCAGGCGCCGTAGCCCGCCATGGTGTTGAGCCTGGAGGAAATCCTCATGCCGACACTCACGCCTCTCGAATGCGGCTTTTTGTAGCTCCGGCGCGGGGTAAAATCAAACGCCGGGCGACTGTGCGAACCCGCCTGCCCGGGCATTGACGCGCGCGCGTCCGCCACCGCAATATTTACTGTCGTTTTCAGCACGAAGCGTTTTCATGGTTCTTCCCCTCTACGACGACAATCCGTTCGAGCGGCCGGCGCCGCCGGTCGTGACCTGGTGCCTGATCGTCGCCAACGTGTTCGTGTTCGTCGTGCAGCTGGGGTCGCAGTCCGGAGACCTGATCGATTCCACGAGCCTCGCCTGGGGCGTGATCCCCGCCCACATCATGCACCCGCCCGCGGACGTGCCGCCCTGGCGCACTTACGCGACGCTGGTGACCGCGACCTTCCTGCACGGCGGCTGGATGCACATCATCGGCAACATGATCTACCTGTTCGTGTTCGGCGACGACATCGAGTTCGCGCTGGGGCGGACCAGGTTTCTCGCCTTCTACCTGCTGGTCGGGATCGCCGCCAACCTCGGCTTCGCGGCGATCAACGCCGACTCCACCACGCCGCTGATCGGCGCGTCGGGCGCGATCTCGGGCGTGCTCGCCGCCTACCTGATGCTGCGGCCCTGCGCCTATGTCACGGTGATGGTGGTTGGCCGCATCGCCCGGCTGCAGGCCTACTGGGTGATCGGCGGCTGGATTGCGCTGCAGCTGTTCTATTTCCTGACCGACACCCAGGATGGCGTGGCCTACCTGGCGCATCTCGGCGGCCTCGTCGCCGGCGCCGGCCTGTTCGCGCTGATGAAGCCGCAGGGCGTGAGCCTGTTCGAATGCATCCCGCAGCCGGGGGAGGAAACGGCGTGACCTCGCGCCGCGGCTACGAATGCAGCCCGGTGCAAAGCGCGAAGCGGGTCCCGAACCGCTTCGCGTGCGAACGCCATTGGTTAGAGAATTTTTCGGGTCAGTTGACCTATCCTTCGTCTTGGCCGGGCTTGTCCCGGCCATCCACGTCTTTCTTGTTGCAAGGCCGTGAAGACGTGGATGCCCGGCAGACCTTAGTCCTAGCGATCCGTCGAAGACGGATCGCGCTGGCCGGGCAT
>JBKQQE010000269.1:0-9465 GCA_052326245.1 Xanthobacteraceae bacterium
GCTTGTCCCGGCCATCCACGTCTTTCCTTGCCGCTACGTCGTAAAGACGTGGATGCCCGGGACAAGGCCGGGCATGACGACAGAGAGTCTTTCGCGCGTCGTTGCAATAACCTTTAAAACTAGCTGCATTTTCGGTCACGCGCTCAGGACGACGCTTCGCAGGGGTGCCATTTGAGCAGACCACCGAGCAAAAAGGCCGCCCCGGATGGGCGACCTTCGTTGTGTCAGATCCACGTGGTCGTCGCCGGCGCGGACGGCGCGCGCCAGCGGATCAGGCGGCGCGTAGCGCGGCGCCGGCCTTGCGGCGCAGCCCGACGACGCCGAGGCCGAGGAAGCCCAGCATCATCATCGCCCAGGTCGCGGGCTCCGGCACCGCCGAGATCGTTCCGGTGCCCAGGGTTTCCTCGAAGGCGGCATTGGGGCCGGCCGCGGGATCGGTGGTCAGCAGCGCGTTGTTGATGCCGTAGAACGAGTCGGTGAACACGTTGTAGACGTAACCCGACGGGCCCGCCGTGACGGCGAGGCCGTTATAGTCCCACTGCAGCACGCCGCCGACATTGGTGATCACGTTGTCGAACGAAAAGGGGCCCGAGTACTGGACATTGCCCACGGTGCCGGCAACGCCGAGCAGCCCGCTGATGATGTAGCTGTTGGCGCCGGCCTGCACGTTGCCCGCGATGCTCGTGATGTCGTAGTCGGTCCCGTCCGCATCGAGCACCGCGCTGGCCTGCGCGCTGATCGTGACCTGGGACGACGTGAAGGTGATGTCGAAAACCGAAGCCTCGGCCTTCGGCGCCAGCACGCCGGCGAACAGCGCCGCGGCCGCCGCGAGTCCAAAAATCTTTCCAGCAGACATTTTTTATCTCCGACCTGTAAGAGGCCCGCGTGAACCGTGACCGATGCCCGCTCAGCCGACCGATCCGGGGTCGATTAATCGGGCGCTTTATTTAATTTAATTGCGAGCCGTAAATTAATTCCTAATTTGAATTTAAGACCGTGTTACGACATCGCCGCGTCGCGCGCACTTCACTTCACCGGCTCGACCCAGACGTCGCTCTGCTTGATGCGCTCGATCAGCTGCAGCGGATCGAACTTGCGGAAGCCCGCTGGAATCTCGAACGCGGCGTCGGGCTGCGAGGCTTCGCGAATATCGGCGAGCTCGGTGCTGCTGCCGTCGTCGGCCTCGAGCCGCACCGCAAACCCGAGTCGCGGGTCGATCCAGCCGGCATAGCGGCGGTTCAACGGCGACGTCATGGCGTAGCGGATGGTGTCGCGTCCGTCGCGCGTCTCCTGGCCGAGGCGTTCGCAGCGCCAGGGCGCGGCTGCCTCGGCGCTTCCCGAGATCTCCGCCATCGCCTGCCACCGCCGGCAGGGCGCATCCGGGTCGACCGGCACCAGGATCTCGGTCAGCAGGCTCGACTGCCGCGCGTCCATGAATTCATGCCGCGCCAGCCGCACGAAATACGCCGCCTTGGCGTCGCCGCGGACAATGAAGAAGCCGGTCGGCAGCTCGGGCGTTTCGATCCGGACCTTGTCGTGGGCGACCATCAGCCGGCCTGTCGACACCCGGCCGTCGGCATCGCGACGCACCAGCTCCGCGGAGAACTGCTGCGCCGGCGCGGCGATGCAGGCGGCGAGCAGCGCCGCGGCGATCGCGATGGCAAGCCGCGATGCGGCCGCAAGATGTTTCGAAAGGTGAAAGTGAAACACGCGGAATGAATCTCGGAGCATGAACCGGATCCGATCGATCGACGCAATCGGCGCCGACCGTGCCTTGCGGCACGATCGGCGCAAGAATATCACGGTGGTTGCACGTCCCGGAACGCAGGTTCCGGGACGCATCATTGCAATGCCGTTACGGCAGGTAGCTCTGAATCACCGGCGGGTCGACGAAGTCGAACGCGCCGAACAGGTCGTCGATCGCCGGTGAGTTGGCCGGGACGTACAGGTTCGCCGCACTCGGAACCGGGTTCGGCAGGTTGTCGCGGCTGCGGTTGGTGATCGGGCCGAGATACCAGTTGCGCTCGATGAACTTCAGCAGCGAGACGTGGTCGCCATAGGCGTGGTTGATCTTGCCGCCGGTGGTGTAGGGCGACAGCACCAGCAACGGAATGCGCGCTCCGTCGCCGAAGAAGTCGACCGGCTGGACGTAACCAGAGTCGTAGTAGCCGCCGGCCTCGTCCCAGGTGATGAAGACCGCGGTCTCGGCCAGCATGCGGGGATTGGCCTGCAGCGCGGTGAGCACCTTCTGTACATAGCCTTCGAACAGGTCGATCTTCGAGGTCTGCGGGTGACCGTCCAACAGTCCGTCGGGCTTGCCGATCGAAACCGACGGCAGGGTGTTGGTTTCGATGCCGGTGATCAGGTCGGCGGTGTCCTTGATATGGGCCGCGCGCTGGGCGGGATTGCCCATGATCGAGGTCATAAACTGGAACGGATTGCAGATCTGGCAGTAGGCGATGCCCAGCGAGTGTGCCGGATCGCTGCCGGCGGCCGCCGTCAGGTTGGGGTTCGACGGGTTCGCCGCCACCGCCTCGTTCGACAGCGCGACGGCGTCGTTGTAGGCGCCGCCGAAATACGCCCAGGTGATGCCCGATGCGGTCAGCGAATCACCGATGGTCCGCAGCGGAGCCGGCGGAATGCCGCCTTCGCCATTGGCCAGCGCGCCGTTCGGCAGGTAGCCCGGGTTGACGTTGTCGATCATGTAGAAGTGGCCGGCCTGGCAGTTCGGCGACGGCTGGTAGGGCAGGCTGGCGAGGTAGTTCACGACCGGCGCGATGCCGGGCTGGGTGGTGTCGGCGCAGCCCGTGAAGTTGCCGTCGACCTGGTACTGGTTGACGGTGCCGGACTTCGGATTCGGATTGGCGATCAGGTTGGCCGCCGGCGTCGTCGCGTTGCCGTTGCCGTCGGTCCAGAACACGGCGTCGCCGGTGCCGAACATCATGTGGTTGGCGCCGGTGCCACCTAGGAACGACTGGTGGAAGTTGTCGCTGAGCGTGAAGCGGTCGGCAAGGGTCTTCAGGAACGAGGCCTGGCCCTGCGCCACGTTGTAGAAGCCCATCTCGTTGCCTTCGCTCTTGTTGGAGGACGAGTAGGTCCCCATCACGAACGGAAACAGGTCGTTGAGACAGCCCGACGGATTGGTCGGGGTGGCATTGGCGATGCTGCAATCCTGCTGCTGCGCGGCCTGGAAGTAGCGGTGCGTCATGTCGCCGGTGTAGTCGTCGTCGGTGATGTTCGGACCCTGCAGCGGGAACGGTCCGGCCAGCGAGCCGGCGCCGGGAACGCGGGTGTCGAGCACGCCGGTCGGCAGGCCGGTGGCGCCGGTGGTCAGCAGCACGTCCTGGCTGGTGGGGAGATCCGTCTCTAGAACGCCGAGTTCCGGAATCATGGCCGTAACAAACGGTCCGGCCGACGTGCTCTGTGCCGTCGGCGCGCCGTTGGTGTTGGGCTGCGGCATCACGTTGACGGGATTGTAGGGGCTCTTGGCCGCGTTCGGCGCGCCGATATACCACGAGGGCTGGGCCGCGACCGAATACTGCTGGGCGAGCGCATAGTTCGGGCCCGGCGTGCCGTCGGCGTTGACGATGCCCTTGGACAGCAGGTTGCTGATGGTCTGGCCGGCGCCCTTGGGCGTGTAGGTGCCGAAGGTGTGGTCGAGGCCGCGGTTTTCACCGATCAGGATGATGACGCGCTTGATCGGGCTCGCGGTCTTCACCGCGGCGACGGGATCGACGGCGCCGCCGATCGCGGCGGTGCCGAGGCCGAGCGCGGAGGCCGCGACGATCGTGGTGTACAGCGCGGTGGTCAGCCGCCACGGGCGTTTCCGGTTGCGAAATTCTGTAGTCACAATGATTCTCCCCCTGAATGATTCCAGGTGGACCGATATTTAAATTTAAATGTGACGCGCGTGTCGGGATTTTATTAAATCTTGGAATATTTTTAAATCGGCCGGAGTCGCGCGCCCCTCTAGCAGGCTGTTGAAGAACGCTCTCATTCAGGGTCATTCCGGGGCGTCGCCAACGGGTCCGCGCGAAGCGCGGC
Source organism: Xanthobacteraceae bacterium (assembly GCA_052326245.1). Lineage (GTDB taxonomy): Bacteria > Pseudomonadota > Alphaproteobacteria > Rhizobiales > Xanthobacteraceae > Bradyrhizobium_A. The sequence goes on from JBKQQE010000269.1 coordinate 4,045, forward strand.
CCGATGACAGGCTCCGCGACGAACCCGGAATCTCGCGACTGCCCCAGAGATTCCGGATAGCCGCTTCGCGGCTTCCGGAATGACAGGGAGTTTTTCAACAACCTGCTAGCGCGTGACCTGGACGGTCTTGGTCGCGCCGCCGGCCGGCGTGGCGGCGTCGGTCGCGGCGGCGCGCCGCGGCAGCTTGCCGGCCTGCTCGAGCAGCTGGCGCAGCGCGGCGAAATGCGAATCGTGAACCTGCGGATTGAACAGCGACCACGGCGCGGCGGTCTTCAGCAGCATCGGCAGCGCCGCGAACGAGACCTTGCGGTAGTCCATGTATTCCGCCGCCGCCTCGTCGAACCGTCCGGCCGCCGCGGCGGTGCCGATGCGCCGGAACCTGATCACCGAATCCTTCAGCGCCCGGCGCGCGGCGAGGCGCTCCTCGAGACCGCCGGTCACGGTGGTGTCGCGGCGGTCGGGGAACTGCTCGGTCAGGTCGTGCAACTCCTGACCAACGGTGGTGACGGCGAGCTCGATCACGGCGAGGTCGTGGGCGGGAATCGCGGTCTCCAGCACGCTGGCGAAATCGTTGATCTCCTTGAGCTGCGCCGTCACGCCGTCGCGCTCGATGGGCTGCAGGCCGTCGCCGACGGCGGTGAGGTAGGCGACGAGATCGGCGCGATCCTGCGGCGACAGGCCGAGCTCGAACACCCGGTCGAAATGCGCCACCACCTGGTCGAAGGTGTCGTAGCGCCCGTCGTGGAAATACGGTGCGTTGAAATCCGCGTTCAGCAGGGTCGGGGTCTTGAACAGCCCGCCGGAGCCGACGCTGTGCTGCCGGTGATCGACGAAGCCGCCGGACGGAATGTGGCAGGTGGCGCAGCTCATGGTCGCATCGTGCGGAAACGGCCGCGAGAAGATCGCTTCGCCGCGGCGTTCGGCGGCGTTCGATCGCGACGTCAGCTGTCCGGCGGCGCCGAGGCTGAGGTTGGGCAGGAACTCGATGTCCTCGATATAGGCGACCAGCGCATCGAGGATCGCGGGCGACGGCTCCGTCCCGGAGAACTCGTTGACGATGACGTTGCGGACGAATTCGCGCAGCGACGCGATCCGTCCGTCATTGCCGTAGGGCGCCAACAGCCGCGCGCCGCGCAGGCTCGGGATCCGCACCGGATCGCGCGCGCCGTTATGCGCCTTGGGATTGAACAGCGGCCCGGTGGTGTCGAAATTGCCCGGTCGGGTCGACATGCCGGGGACATAGAGCCGGGCGTTGCCGGCGCCGTTGACGTGGCAGCTGCCGCAACTGATGCCGGCGCTGCGCGCGGCGCCGCCCAGCACGGTCGGCGAATTGAACGCGAGGTCGCCGAGGTCGACCATGTAGGACTTGAAGCCGCCGATCGATTCCGAGTGGAACACTTCGCGCGGCCGCTCCAGCGTGTCCTCGTTCAGCTCGGTGCCGGCCGGCAGCACGGTCTGGTCGCCGGTGAGCGGAAACGCGCCCGCTTCAGGCAGCGGCAGCCCCGCCGCCAGACACACCACTGCCGCCCACATCGTTTGCCGTACCGTCACGCCTAGCCCCCGTTTTTCGTCATGGCCGGGCTTGACCCGGCCATCCACGCTTGAATTTGCTGCGGCCGCCAAAGCGTGGATGCGTAGCAACTCGGCTCTCGGCGAGTTGCGTCCGCCTAAATTGCGCAAGTCGGGCAAGCCCGACTTGCGTGGTCAAGCCCGCGCATGACGCGTCTTCTATTCAAGCGTCGGCCGCTCCAGCGCGAGGCGCGGCGCCGCGCTCTGCAGCGCCAGCACCAGCTGCTCGCTGGCGGCGCGCAGCCGGTCCGGGTCCAGGCGCCGCAGATCCTTTTGCTCGAGCATGGTCTTCAGCGCGTCGATCCTGCGCTGGGTCTCGGCGGCGAGCGCGGGATCGCGGGCCGCGACCGCGGCGGCGAAGATGGTGCGCCAGGCGAGGTCGATGCCGGCGACGTTGTTGCGCATGTCGTCGAGCGAGGTCCCGCTCACCCGCGACTCGCCGCCGTCGATCTTGCTTTCGCCGACCTCGTAGGCCAGCCGGGTGACGCCGTTGAGCAGGCCCTGCGGCGTCAAGGCGACGCTGTGCACGCTGCCGTTCAGTTTGCCGAGGTTCTGCAGCAGCGCGTCGACCTCGTCGGCGACGTCGGTCTGGCCGACGCCGAACAGCTTGGTCTCGATGGCGTGAAAGCCGGTCGCCCCGTTCGGCCAGGCGTCGATGTCGCGATCGAGGTCGGGGACGAAGCCGCCGGTGAAGACCTCGGAGCGTTCCCAGCCGACGCGGGCCTCGAGCCAGGCCTGCCTGGCGCCGGCGAGATCGTTGGCGGCGACGCGGGCGCGCAGGCTTCTGGCTCCCGCGACGGTCCGCTCGATATCCTGGACCAGGGCGGAGCGGTAACGCGCGATCGCCGCGTCGAGCGGCACCGCTGGGTCGGCGGCAGCCCTGGCCCCGGCGAGGCCGAGCGCGGCGACGGCGGCCAGCGCCGCGAGGCCGGAGCGGTGGCGGCCCGTTGCGGCCCGCCGCGCGGTCGCCGCCGCATCAGGTGTTCGGCGTTCGCCGGCATTCATCGAAGGCATCTCTCGTTCCGCGGTCTGCTGCTCAGCCAACGGCGCACCCTAGCGCCGCTACTCTATCGGTAATGTGTCAACGCGACGGCCCGCCCACCGCGTGGTGATGGACGGGCCGCCGGATGGTGCGCGTCGCGCGGCGGCGTGCTCAGCGGCCGCCGAAGATCGGGTTCATCACCTTCGACGTCAGGTCGCAGGCGTGATTCAGGCAGGGCAGGCCGAAGCCGGCCTCGATCGTGCGCAGCAGCGAGAAGTGATCGTAGACGGTGGCGTCGACCCGGCCGTTCGGCGCGTAGTTGGTCTCGGCCAGCATCACGACGCGGTTGGCGGCGTTGGAGTAGTCGTTCTCGTCCCACACCAGGACGATGGCGTTGCGGCCCTCCTGCCAGGCCCGCGAGGCCTTGATGCCGTTCACCAGCTTGCGGACTTCCGCGTCGCCCTGGGCCAGCAGCAGCTGTTCTTCCGCGTCGGTCGCGGTCGAGCAGATCGGCGTGCCGCCGGAGACGTAGCCGTGCTGGTCATGGCACTGGTTGGGGACGATGAAGGCGAGGTTCGGGACATCGCCGGTCTGCAGGTCGGCCCACAGCCCGTGCGGGCCGTCGAAATCCTTGACCCGCTCGAGGCTCAGCGCGGGGATCTCGCCGCTCTGCACGTCGGCGAAATACACGAACGGATTGTGCTTCACGGCATAGAGCTTCTGCACCGGGCCGGGCGCGAACACCGAGGCCGGGCTCAGGTTGGACAATTCGCCGTCGGAGTAGTTGATGCCGGCGACGCCGGGAGCAACCGCCGGCAGGTCTTCCTGATAGGACTTCCAAGACCGGTTGGTCGCCACCAGCTGGTGGGCGATCATCTTCGGCGAGAACTGGAGGGCGGAATAGTTGTAGGCGGCGCAGTTGTTGGTCGCTGCCGCCGTCGGCGGCGTGGTGGCCGAGATCTGGCCGTTGCACTGCGCGCTGCCCGGGGTCGCGGTGGCGACCACCGGGTTGTCGACGCCGGCGGCGGCGATCGGCGTCACCGAATTGACGCAGCCGGTGCTGCCGGGCGAGTTGTCGACGCAGCCGCCGTTCAGCCAGTTCGGCCAGTAGTCGTTGGGAACGCCGAAATTGGAGCCGCCGGTGAGTTCGAGATAGTTCGGCGCGCTGGGATGCCCGACCCCGAAATAATTGGTCGCGTGGTTGGCGATGGTCGAATATTCGTTGATGAAGGGCGCGTTGGGATTGCCCAGGATGTCGGTGCTGGTCTGATTTTCCATCATGATCAGAAACACATGGTCGAGCGGGCCGAAGCTGCCGCGTTCCGGATTGACGGACTCCGCGGCCTGCGCCGCGCCAAGCCCGAGCAGCGCTGCGGCGGCGACCGCGCACATCGTCTTCTTCATTGTCATCTCAACCCCCTCTGGCTGCCGGATTAAAGGAACCGGATTTAAATCAGCTGCGAACGACTAGCGCGCGCACGTGACGCGCGTATTAATGCCGCGGCGGGGAAGAGGATTTAAACCGGATTGTTTGTTCGGGAGGGGAACTCCTTGTCGTCATGGCCGGGCTTGTCCCGGCCATCCACGTCTTTCCAAGCCGCTCTGCCGTAAAGACGTGGATGCCCGGCACAAGGCCGGGCATGACGAGTCATCAAGAAAGATCTGATTCTGTTGCTTGTAGTTTGAGTCAGACACTCAGGATGACGGCTGAGTTGCCTCGGAGTGCCCTGCGCCTCGATCCTCTACCGCCCGTCCTGCAGGATCATCTTCGACGCCTTCTCGGCGATCATGATGATGGGGGCGTTGGTGTTGCCCGACACGAGAGAAGGCATCACCGAGCCGTCGACCACCCGCAGGCCCTCGGTGCCGCGCACCTTCAGTTCGGTGTCGACCACCGCGAGGCCATCCTGGCCCATGCGGCAGGTCGAGGTCGGGTGATAGATGGTGCTGCCGACCTTGCGGCAGAAGGCGAGCAGCTGCTCGTCGCTGGTGACGGCCGCGCCCGGATCGACCTCCTCGACGACGTATGGCCGCAGCGCCGGCGCGTGCAGGATCTTCCGCAGTATTTTCAGGCCGGCGACATTGGCGGCGCGGTCGGTCTCGGTCGCGAGATAGTTGATGCGGATTTCCGGCGGCGCGGCCGGATCGGCGCTCCGGATTCGCAGGCTGCCGCGGCTTTCCGGGCGCAGCTGGCAGACGGAGGCCGTGAAGCCGGAGAAATCATGCAGCCGGTCGCCCATCCTGGTGGTGGAGAACGGGATGAAGTGGATCTGGATATCCGGCGTCGCCAGCCGCGGGTCGGTCCTGAAGAACGCTCCCGCGGTGCCGGCGGAGATGGTCAGCGGGCCGGTGCGAAGGGCTGCGTATTGCAGGCCGGCGAGCACGCGGCGCAGCGGATTGTTGACGATGTCGTTGAGGGTGATGGCCTGCGCGCAGCGCATCACCACGCGCACCTGCATGTGGTCCTGCAGGTCGCTGCCCACGCCCGGTGCGTCCAGCACCACGTCGATGCCGTGGCGCTGCAGCAGTTCCGCCGGGCCGACGCCGGAGAGCTGCAGCAGCTGCGGCGAGTTGAAGGCGCCGCTGGTCACCAGCACTTCCCTGCGGGCGCGGGCCTGCCGCGTCGTGCCGCCCTGGCGGAAGGCAACGCCCACCGCGCGGCGGCCCTCGAACAGCACGCGCTCGGCCAGCGCCGCGGTTTCGACCCGCAGGTTAGGCCGGCGCTTCGCCGGGTTGAGATAGGCCACCGCCGTGCTGGCGCGGCGGCCGCGCCGGCTGGTGGTCTGGAACAAGCCGGCGCCTTCCTGGGTGGCGCCGTTGAAATCCGGGTTGGTCGGAATCCCGGTCTCGGCGGCGGCCTTCACGAAGGC
>JBKQQE010000270.1:0-4509 GCA_052326245.1 Xanthobacteraceae bacterium
CGAAACGGGCTTTCGCCTCTATCAAAGCACCGGCCGAGCCGATACCATTACCCTGCCGGACGCGGGGGTAGGCTGGGGGTGAGCGACCATGACCGAGGTGAAGCTGGCAGGGGAGCCCACCTCGCCCCGCATCGCGGGAACAGCTTCGTCATGGCGCCGGTCGATCCGATGGATCGCCCGCTTCGACGCCCATGATATCGCCACCGTCGCCCTCCTCGCGGTGCTCGCCGCCCTCGTGGCATCCACCTTCAAGAACTACGCGATCTCCAACGACGAAGGCGTCCAGCATCATTACGGCGAGCTGATCGTCGCCTATTACGCCAGCGGCCTCAGCGACCAGGGCGTCTTCGGCTTCCTGAACCTCTATCTCTATGGCGGCCTGTTCGACACCGTCGCCGTCTTGCTCGGCCGTCTCGTCCCGATCGACCCGTATGATCTGCGCCACATCCTGTGCGCGCTGATCGGCATCGGCGGCATCGGCGCCGCGGCCGCCACCGCGCGGCTGATCGCGGGTCCGCGCGCGGCCCTCATCGCCGCGGCCGGGCTTGCTTGCTGCGGCGCCTGGTACGGCGCCATGTTCAACCACACCAAGGACATTCCGTTCGCCGCCGCGATGACGGCGGCGACGCTGTTCCTGGTCCGCATCGCGCGCGCGCTGCCTTCTCCGCGGGCCGCCGACGTCGCGGCATTCGGCCTGCTGGCGGGAGCCGCGCTCGGCATGCGGGTGCTCGGCCTGCTGCTGGTGGTCTATGCCGGCTTCGCGATCTTTTTGTACCTGCCGCAGCGGCGGCCCGGCGACCGCGCGCGCTGGCGCTTCGTGGTCACATCGTCGGTGGCGCTGTTGCCGGCGATGCTGCTCGCCTACCTCATCATGATCCTGGCCTGGCCGTGGGCGGCGATGGCGCCGCTCAACCCGATCCGCGGCCTGCTGGCGTTCTCCGAGTTTCAGTACGGCATCCGCACCGTGCTGGCCGGCCAAGTCTACGAGATGGCGGACACGCCGCGGCTGTATGTGCCGATCTACATCCTGATCCGCCTGCCGCTGCTGATGCTGTTCGGCGCGGCGCTGGCGATGGGGTTCGCGCTGCTGCCGCGTTTCGCCGGCGACGGGGCGCGGCCGGCGCGCAGGGATATCGCCCTGCTGGCGCTGACGGTGCTGTTTCCGCTGGCCTGCCAGGTGATCGACCGCGGCCCGGCCTTCACCGGAATGCGGCATTTCCTGTTCCTGGTTCCGGCGCTGGCGGTGCTCGCCGGCATCGGTCTCGACGCGGCGCTGACGGCGCTGGCGACGCGCGCCCGCGCGCCCGCCGCGGCCGGGCTCGCGGTGGTGGCGGCAGGTCTTCTCCTGGACGCGGTGACCCTGGTCAGGCTGCACCCGTACCAGTACCTGTTCTACAATTCAGCGGTCGGAGGTCTCGAGGGCGCCTCGCGGCGCTACGACCTCGACTACTGGTTCGGCAGCATGCCCGAGGCGCTGGGTCAGCTCGAAACCTATCTGCGCCGCACCGAACCCGTCGATGCAGGTCGACCGGCCCGGGTCTATTCCGTCGCGGTCTGCGGCGAACGCCTCGAATTCGACAAGGACGTCACGCTGCCGCAACTGCGCTGGGACTTCAGGGAGACATGGCCCCAGTCCGAGTTCTTCCTGGCGCCGACCCAGATGAATTGCGACGAGGATCTCGACGGCAAGGTGATCGGCACCGTCGAGCGGCTCGGCGTCGTCATCGCCTACGTCAAGGACCGCCGGGCGCTGGTCCCGCCGCTGGCGACGGCGACGCGCTAATTCCCCAAACCAGGTCAGCCCCCGCCCGCGATGTCGCCGTTGCGGGCGCCCCATGTCCGCGACGACTGCTTGTACCATGACGCCATGTACGCCACCGCGGACATGATCAGGATTCCCAGAATGCCGACGAGGATATGCAGGCCGATGCCGGCGTTGGTCTCGATCAGCACGAAATAGCCCGCGAAGGCCAGGAACACGCCGAGGCAGAAGATCTCCAGCGAATGCCGCCCGCACACGATCAGCGGCTGCAGCAAGGGCGACTGCAGCCCGGGCCAGCCCGCGGGCACGAACCGCACGGTGATCGCCGCCAGCGCCAGGAAGTGCGCGAACCTGAGCACGTCCAGGTCGGTCTTGTCGATCGGATACATCCACTGCGCCAGCCGGGACGGTATCAGCGGGGCCAGCTGTGGAAAGTACCAGGTCAGCGTCACGAAGAACGCCGCGAGCACGTAGCCGACCGCAAGCCACAGCGTGACCGGCGACGCCACCACCCGCGACAGCCGCCACGCGCCGCCCAGCGCGCACCACACGCCGAACACGAACAGCATCTGCCAGGCGAACGGGTTGAAGGCCCAGTAGCCGTCCGGATAGGCCGCCAGGTAGAGATCGTATTTCCAGGTCAGGAAATACAACAGGACCGACAGCGCCAGCGTCAGGTTGGCCCGCCAGCTCATCAGCCGCAGCACCAGCGGCAGCGACAGCATCAGCACGATGTAGAGCGGCAGCACGTCCATGTTGAGCGGACGGAATCGCAGCATCATGGCCTGGACGAAGGCGATATCCGGCCGCTTGATGAAGCCCAGGATGCCCATCTCTTCCAGGTAGGCGCGATTGCCCACGCTGGCCGCGAGGAAAGTGATTTCCGCCAGCAGCACCGTGAACAGGAACACCTGCGCGATATAGATCTGCCAGACCCGCCGCAGCACGCGCGCGGTGCCGATCAGGAAACCGGACTCGCGCATGGCGCGGCCATAGACCAGCGCCGCGGTGTAGCCGGAGATGAAGATGAAAATCTCGGCGGCATCGCTGAACCCGTAGCTGCGGATCGTGAACCAGCTCAGGAGGTCGGGCGAGACGTGATCGATATAGATCAGCCACAGCGCCAGGCCGCGGAACAGATCGATCCGCAATTCCCGTTCGCTCGAGAGCGCCGTCGCCGGCGTCAGAACGGTCCCCGGCGCCGGGCGTCGCGCGACGCCATCTGCTGCGAGCGCAGGCTCTGGTGCGGCAACCCGACCGGCAATCGACACGAATGAGCCCCGTCTTGAGGGGATGCGCCAGCATCCTCGCCCGCGAAGGATACTATAGGCCCGCAGCCGGCAAACAAGGTACGACGCGGCCTTTGTCGGCCTGGCAAGGCCCACGAGGGCCGCGGTGGTGACGACGACACCGGCCCGGTCGGCCGATATCGGTTGAATTTGGCTCCCCCGGGTGAGACCTTCGGCCTGCCTTGAGCCGATACTGGGAATCAGATGTTCGAACGCCTGCCTGTTCTTTTCCGCACTGCGATGTACGCGCTCCGCGGCGGCTTCCTGGTCCGGCCGCTGGCCATCGCCTTGCTGCTGGGGACCGCCGGCGCGGTGCTGTCGTCGCTGGAAGAAACCAGCCCCGGCATCAGCGCCTGGATTCCGAACATCCTGTTTCCCTCGCACGAGGATCCGGGCGTGGCGCAGGTGATCCTCAGTAGCATCGCCACCTCGATCATGACGGTGGTCTCGATCGTGTTCGCGATCCTGCTGATGACGCTGACGCTGGCATCGACGCAGTTCTCGCCGCGCATCCTGATCAGCTTCGTCAGGGACCGCACCACCCAGGGAACGCTCGGCGTGTTCCTGGGGACGTTCACCTACTGCATGGCGGCGCTGCCGGCCGCCCGCGCCCTGCCGCACCCGTTCGCGCCGGTCGCCACCGTGACCGGGGCGATGGTGCTGGCGCTGATGTGCGTGGGCTGGCTGATCTTCTTCATCAACCACATTTCGCACTCGATCAGCGTCAACCACATCGTCGATCGGATCGCCGGCGAGACCGAGGTGGTGATCGCGGAGCTGATGCCCTATCCGCGCGGCTCGTTCCCGTTTCCGGATCGCAGCGAGGAATCCACGGCGGTGCACGGCGCCCCGATCCTCAGCCTTCGGTCCGGCTATATCCGCTATGTCGACATCAATCGCCTGGTGGCGCTGGCGCGGAGCTACCGCATCTGCGTGCACGTGGAGCGCCGGGTCGGCCAGTTCGTGCCGGCCGGCGTGCCGCTGTTGCGGGTGTCGAAGCCGGATCGCGTGCCGGCCGACCGCGCGTTGCACCTGCTCGCCACCATCGACATCGGTTCGGCGCGCACCCTGCAGCAGGACGTCGAGTTCGGCATCATCCAGATCGTCGACATCGCGCTGCGGGCGATGTCGCCCGCGGTCAACGACCCCAGCACCGCGATCAGCTGCGTCGACCAGCTCAGCCGGATCATGATCTTCTGGATCGGCCGCGTGCCGCCGCCGTCGCACCATTACGCGCCGCCGCACGTGCTGCGGCTGTTCGTGCCGTGGATGAGCTTCGAGGGCCTGCTCGACACCGCGTTCGAGCAGATCAGGCACTATGGCATCGCCGACGTCGCGGTGGGGCTGGGGCTGATCCGCGCCTTCGGCGACAACGCCAGCGCTACCCCGCTCGCCGACCTGCGCGCGAGGCTGCGAGAGCGCGCGCGGCGCATGACCGCCGGCTGCGCCGGGCAGCTG
>JBKQQE010000271.1:0-6286 GCA_052326245.1 Xanthobacteraceae bacterium
CCTGGAACGAGCCGATCGGGCGGCCGAACGCGATGCGGTCGAGCGCGTAGTCGCGGCCCATCTCGAGCGCGCGGTCGGCGCCGCCGACCTGTTCGAACGCCATCAGCACCGCGGCGCGATCGAGCACGCGGGTCAGGATGTTCCACCCCTCGCCCGCGGGTCCGAGCCGCTCGGCCGGGCAGTTCGCCAGCACCACCTCGGCCTGGTTGCGGGTCGGATCGAGATTGGCCAGCGTCTTGCGCGTCACCGCCTTGTCCGTCAGGTCGACGACAAACAGCGAGATGTCGGTTTCCCGCCCGCCCTGACCGGTGCGCGCCGCGACCACGGCGATGTCGGCGATGGCGCCGTCGGGCACCGGCAGCTTGGTGCCGGAAAGCCTGTCACCTTGGGCGGTGGTGGCGATCGCCTGCGGCGACGGATTGCCCGGGCGCTCGAACAGCGCCAGCGTGCCGATGGTCAGCCCCGAGGCAAGGCCGGGCAGCAGCCGCTGCTTCTGCTCGGCGTCGCCCGCCAGCATGATCGCTTCCGTCGCCAGATAGATCGAGGACGAGAACGGCACCGGCGCCAGCGCGCGGCCCATTTCCTCGGCGATCACGCACAATTCGAGATAGCCGGCGCCGGCACCGCCGAATTCTTCCGGCACGGCGACGCCGAGGAATCCCATGCCGGCGAGGCCCTTCCACAACGCACGGTCGAACGGCACGGCGCCGTCGAGCACCGCACGTACCGCCTTCGGCGACGAATGCTCGGCAAGATAACGCCGCGCCTCGTCCCGCAACTGCTTTTGCTGATCCGAAAAATCAAAGTTCATTCGTTCCTCGTCTGCGCGGGGTTAAGGACAATCAAGACTCTCACTCGATCACGATGACGTCGGCGGCGGCGGGCTCGCCATAGAGCCGCTCCACCAGCGCGGCGCGGCGCTGCAGTCCGGCCCGCTGATTGATGTAGCCCTTGTCGGTCAGCTCGTGGCCGTCGATCGACGGCGGCTCCAGCATCAGCATCACGCGCGCGATGCTCATGCTGCTGGCATGGCCGACCTTCTCGTTGAGGGCGCGCAGACCGTCGCGCACCGCGGCGACCACCTTCGGATGCGCCACCACCGCCTGCGGCGTCGCGGTCATGTCTGCGATCAGCTGCCGACAGGCCTGCAGATTGGGCCAGGCCAGCAGCCCGACATAGGGCCGGTCCTGGCCGGCCACCAGCGCATCCTGAATCACCGGCGTCGCGGCGGCGATGGCGTCGGTGCGCAGCGATCCGCCCTCGACGAAGGTGCCGGTGGTGAGCTTGAAGCTCTCCACCAGCCGGCCCGCGAAGATCAGGCCCCGCGCCGGATCGGCGGGATCGGCGAACACGACCGCATCGCCGACGCGAAAGAAGCCTTCCTCGTCGAACGCCGCCGCGGTGAGATCGGGGCGGCCGAAATAGCCCGGGGTCAGGCTGATACCGCGCAACAGGATTTCGTAGTTCGGCCCGCTCGGCACCAGCTTCAGTTCGACGCCGGGGAACGGCAGGCCGATCAGCCCGACGCGCTCGGTGTCCCAATAGGTGCCGGTGGCGATCGGCCCGGATTCGGTGGCGCCCCAGGCGGTATAGAAGACGATGCGCGCGCCGACGGTACGGACCGCCAGCGCCTGGATCCGGTCGTAGAGGTCGTCGGGCAGCCGCGCCCCGCCATAGGTCATCAGGCCGAGATCCTTGAAGAAGCTCCGGCACAGCGCCTCGTCCGCCTCCATGGCGGCGGCCAGCGCCGCGTAGCCGGCCGGCACGTTGTGGTAATAGGTCGGCGAGATTTCGTGCAGGTTGCGGATGGTCTCGTCGAACTGGCCCGGCAGCGGCCGGCCGTCGTCGATATAGAGCGCACTGCCCTGCACCAGCACCGGGTTGAACAGCGCGTTGCCGGCCATGGTGTGACTCCACGGCATCCAGTCGAGATAGATCGAGTAGCTCGGCCAGTCGTCGCGCGCCTGCATCACCTGGGCGGCATTGGCGCACATCATCAGCTGGGTGTTGATGACGGCCTTCGGCCGGCCGGTGGATCCCGAGGTGAACAGCAGCTTGCCGACGGTCTGCGGCGTGATCTGTGCGATCGACGCCTCGACCGCGGGCGTCACCGGGATTGCCGCGAGCTCGGCGAAGGCGCGGCTGACGCGGCCGGTCGGGGGCCGCGCCACGTGGACGAGGGTAATGCCTTCGAGATCGAGCGCCGCCAGCGCCTTGTCGAAGGTCGGGCCGTCCTGCACCATCACCACGCCCGGCCGGATCAGCTCGAAGATGTATTTCAGCTCGGAGTAGTCCTGGCTCATCAGCGAATAGGCCGGCGAGATCGGCGCCGCCGGCAGCCGCGCCTGCATCGCCGCCAGCGTCATCAAGCCATGCTCGATCGAGTTGCCGCTGAGAATGGCGACCGGCCGGTCGACCAGGCCGAGATCGAGCAAGGCCTGCGTCAGCGCATCGACCGTCCGCTTGGCCTCGCCGAAGCTGACCTTGTGCCACTGCCGCTCGGCGCCGCGCCGCTGCGCCAGCCAGACATGGTCGGGCCGCTCGCGCGCCCAGCGCGCCAGCACCTCGGGAATATGCCGGGCGTAGGGCTGCAGCGGCACCCGCGACGTCATGATGATGACGCCGTCGGGCCGGCGCTCGACGGCGATGTCGCGCTTCAGCCAGTTGACCTTGCGAAAGGCGGGCGCCGCGGCGCTTTGCGTGTTCATCGATCCTCCCACGGTCCGCCGCGCCGAGCCTAGTGTCCCGGTTCTAACATTCGTATCACTTTGCGGCTTACTCTTTTGCGAATGTTAGAACCATAGGGACACTAGCAACTATAATATCCTAGTGTGGTTTTGGATTTGACATTCGCTTGAAGAGTGAGCGGCAATACTGAATCGAATGTCAAATCCACCACACTAGTGGCTCCGGCATTCCTCATTGAACGCGGTAGAAACACCTCACTCGATCACGATGACGTCGGCGGCGGCCGGCTCGCCGTAGAGCCGCTCCACCAGCGCGGCACGGCGCTCTAGTCCGGCCCGCTGATTGATGTAGCCCTTGTCGGTCAGCTCGTGGCCGTCGATCGACGGCGGCTCCGCCATCAGCATCGCGCGCTCGATGCGCATGCTGCTGACATGTCCGACCTTGCGGTTGTGGGCACGCAAACCCTCGCGAACGGCGGCGATCACCTTCGGATGCGCCACCACCGCCTCCGGCGTCGCGGCCATGTCTCCGATCAGCCGGCGGCAGGCCTCCAGGTTGGGCCAGGCCAGCAGCCCGATGTAAGGCCGGTCCTGCCCGGTGACCAGCGCATCCTGAATGACCGGCGTCGCGGAGGCAATGGCGTCGGTGCGCAGCGACCCGACCTGGACGAAGGTGCCGGTGGTGAGCTTGAAGTCCTCCACCACCCGGCCGGCGAAGATCAGGCCCTGCACCGGATCGGCGGGATCGACGAACACCGCGGCGTCGCCGATGCGATAGAAGCCCTCCTCGTCGAACGCCGCGGCGGTGAGATCGGGGCGGCCGAAATAGCCCGGCGTCACGTTGACGCCGCGCAGCCGCACTTCATATTTCGGCCCGGTCGGCACCAGCTTCAGTTCGACGCCGGGAAACGGCAGGCCGATCAGTCCGACGCGTTCGGTATCCCAATAGGTGCCGGTCGAGGTCGGGCCCGTTTCGGTGGCGCCCCAGCCGGTATAGAAGACGACGCGCTCGCCGGTGGTGCGAACCGCCAACGCCTGCATCCGGTCGTAGAGGTCGTCGGGCAGCCGCGCCCCGCCATAGGCCATCAGCCCGAGATTCCGGAAGAAGGTGCGGCACAGCGCCTCGTCCGCCTCCATGGCCGCGGCCAGCGCCGCGTAGCCGGCCGGCACGTTGGCGTAGTAGGTCGGCGAGATTTCGTGCAGGTTGCGGATGGTCTCGTCGAACTGGCCCGGCAGCGGCCGGCCGTCATCGATGTACAGCGTGCCGCCGTCGAACAGCAGCGGGTTGAACAGGGCGTTGCCGCCCATGGTGTGATTCCACGGCATCCAGTCGAGCAGCACCGCGTCGCCTTCGCCGGCTTCCCGCGGGCGGACCTGCATCATCATGGCGGCATTGGCGCACATCATCTGCTGGGTGTTGACGACGGCCTTCGGAAACCCGGTGGATCCCGACGTGAACAGCAGCTTGCCGACGGTCTGCGGCGCGATCTTCGCGATCGACGCCGCGACCGCGGGCGTCACTTTGGTCGCCGCGAGCTCGGCGAAGGCACGGCTGACGCGGCCGGTCGGGGGCCGCGCCACGTGCACGACGGTGACGCCGTCGAGATCGAGCGCCGCCAGCGCCTTGTCGAAGCTCGGGCCGTCCTGAACCATCACCACGCCAGGGCGGATCATCTCGAAGATGAATTTCAGCTTGGCGTGATCCAGGCTCATCAGCGAATAGGCAGGCGAGATCGGCGCCGCCGGCAGCCGCGCCTGCATCGCCGCCTGGGTCATCAGCGCGTGCTCGATCGAGTTGCCGCTGAGAATGGCGACCGGCCGGTCGACCAGGCCGAGATCGAGCAAGGCCTGCGTCAGCGCGTCGACCGTCCGCTTGGCCTCGCCATAGCTGACCTTGTGCCACTGCCGCTCGGTGCCGCGCCGCTGCGCCAGCCAGACATGGTCGGGCCGCTCCTGCGCCCAGCGCGCCAGCGCCTCGGGAATGTGCCGCGCGTAGGGCTGCAGCGGCACCCGCGACTTCATGATGATGACGCCGTCCTCCCGGCGCTCGACGGCGATGTCGCGCTTCAGCCAGTTGACCTTGCGAAAGGCCGCCGCCTTCGGCGCCGCGGCGAGTATCGTGTTCATGAATCCTCCCAAGGTCGACCACACCCGCAGACTTCGGCCTGCCTCATTGATCGCGGTAGACCGGCTTGCGCTTCTCGATGAACGCGCGAATGCCTTCGCGAAAATCCTCCGACCGGCTGGTCAGCACCTGGTTGCGGTCTTCCATCGCGATCACCGCCTCGATCGAGCCGGCATCGACGCTGACGTTCAGGCACTCCTTGGACAGCCGCAGCCCGAGCGGCGACGCCGCCAGCATCGCCTCGACATAGGGCGCCGCCGCGGCCTCGAGCTGGTCGTCCTCGACGATCTCGGAGACCAGGCCCACCATCAACGCCCGCTCGGCATGGATGAAGCGTCCGGTCAGGATCAATTCCGAGGCGATCGACACGCCGACCAGGCGCGGCAGGAAATAGCTGGTTCCGATGTCGCAGCCGCCAAGGCCGAGCCGAATGAAGGCGCAGTTCATCCGCGCCGAACGGCCGGCGATGCGGATATCCGCGGCCAGCGCCAGCGCGAAACCGCCGCCGGAGGCCGCGCCCTGCACCAGCGCAATGATCGGCTGCGGGCATTTGCGCATCAGCATGACGATGTCGGCGATCCGGCGCTGGTGATCCAGCGCCTCGGCGACGCCGGGCGGCGGCGCGCCGGTGTCGCGCCGCTGCATCGCCTCCTTGAGGTCGAGGCCGGCGCAGAACGCGCGGCCTTCTCCCTGCAACACCACCACGCGGGTCCGCCGGTTCCTGACGAGCCCCGCGAAATAGTCGTTGAGCGCATCGATCAGCGAATCGTCGAGGGCGTTGAGCCGGTCCGGGCGACACAGCGTCACCCGGTCGACACCGCCGTCGTGTTCGACGCGCAGAGGCGATGCGCCCATGGCGCGCTCCTACTTCGGCGCCATGCGAATGGCGCCATCGAGACGGATGGTCTCGCCGTTCAGCATCGGGTTCTCGACGATGTGGACCGCGAGCGCGGCGTATTCCTCGGGCTTGCCGAGCCGCGCGGGGTGCGGCACCTGCTTGCCGAGGCTTTCGCGGGCCTCCTCGCTCAGCCCCATCAGCAGCGGGGTCAGGAACAGTCCCGGCGCGATGGTGCAGACGCGGATGAACAGGCTGGAGAGGTCGCGCGCGACCGGCAGCGTCAGGCCGACGATGCCGCCCTTCGAGGCCGAATACGCCGCCTGGCCGATCTGGCCGTCGAAGGCGGCGACGCTGGCGGTGTTGATCACCACGCCGCGCTCCTCGCCGATCGGGGACTGGGTCTGCAGCCGGTCGGCCATCAGCCGGATCATGTTGAAGGTGCCGATCAGGTTGACGCGGATGACGCGGGAGAACTGGTCGAGCGGGTAGGGCCCGTTCTTGCCGACGGTCTTGGCGGCGCCGCCGATGCCGGCGCAGTTCACCAGGATGCGGGCCACGCCGTGGGCCGCCTCGGCCTTGGCGATCGCCGCCTTGGCTTCGTTTTCGTCGGCGGCGTCGCCGACCAGCGCCACGCCC
>JBKQQE010000272.1:0-18864 GCA_052326245.1 Xanthobacteraceae bacterium
GCGCCGACGAAGCCGACCGGCATGCCGATCACCGCTGCCGGCAGCGGCGCGCCGGCATCGAGCATTTCCAGCAGGTGAAACAGCGCGGTCGGCGCATTGCCGAAGGCAACGACCGCGCCGCCAAGCTGTGGACGCCACAGCTCCAGCGCCGCCGCCGTGCGCGTGGTGCCGAGTTCATTGGCGAGGCCGGCCACCCTGGGATCGCTCAGCGTGCAGATCACCTCGTTGTTGCGCGGCAGCCGCGCCCGGGTGACGCCATAGGCCAGCATGTTGGCATCGCACAGCAGCGGCGCGCCGGCTTCCAGCGCGGCGATTGCGGCGCGCGCGGCCGTGGCCGAGAAGTAAATGTCGGCCGCGGTCTCCACCAGCCCGCAGGCATGGACGATGCGCACCGCGACGCGCTCTTCCTCGGCGCTGAAGCGCGCGAGATCGGCCTCGCGGCGGATGATGGCGAAGGAGTTGCGGTAGATCTCCGCGCCGTCGCGAATGTAGTCGTAGCTCGCGCTCACGGCCGCGCTCCTTGCTGGTGCTGTTGCAGATAGGCGGCGATCGCCGCGAGGTCGAGGCCGCGGCAGGCCGGCTCGTCGCGGGCATAGCCGTTGCTGACGAGATCGTAGCCGGCGGCCGAGGCCACCAGCGTGACCGGCGCCGGCGCGTGAAAGGCGCAGCCTTTCGCGCAGCCGGACACGTGCAGCGTGCCGTCGAAGCCGTGCAGCAGTGGCGCCAGCTCGAGCGCCGCCGCGCGCACGTCGGCGAAGGCGCTGGCGCAGGCCGGCTTGCCCGGACAGGCCGCGAGCGCAAGCCGCGGGTCGGCGCCGTCGAGAATGAAGCCGGCGTCGCCGAGCTCAGTGGCGAGCGCCCGCGCCGCCTGGACCTCGAGCCCCACCGCCAGCACGGCGCGCCAGGCGGTGAGCCGAAGCTCCGCCGCGCCATGGATCTTCGCCCGCTCGGCCAGCATCCGCAGGTCCTGCGCACGCAGCCGGCCGAAGGCGACGGCCGCGCCGACGAAGGCGCCCGCGCGAAGAGCGTGAACGCCGAGCACGGCGCGGCGCTCGACAGGCGCGGCCGGCGGCGGGATCGCGACGTCGGGGTCGATGCCGGCGTGCCGCGCCAGGACCGCGACGCCGATGCGCTTGACCAGCGCCGCCATCCGCCGTTCCTCGCCGCGCCGCGCGAGGAAGGCGCGGGCAATGGCGCTGGCGGCCTCGGCCACCTGCTCCGGCGAGACCGCGCCGGCGGCAACACCGCCGAGGCGGACGGCGAGGCGCGGGCCGGCGTCGGTCGCAAAGGCCTCGAAGCGCACGTCGGCGTCGACGCCGGCGAGCGGCAACACGCCGCCGCCGTCGACCAGAAACCCGAATTTCGGAGGCAGCGCGTGCAACGCGCGCTCGCTCACCAGCCGCGCCTCCAGTGCGGCGACCACCGGTCGGGCGTCGAGCACCGCGCCGTCGTCGAACCCCGCGAGCGGGCTCGGCACCACGTTGCGCACCGCTTCCGAGGCGGCGTCGGCATCGAGCAGCGCGAGCTCGTCGAGCCGCGCCCACAGCGGTTCGAGCTCTGCCTGCGCGACGCCGCGCATTTGCATGTTGCCACGCGCCGACAGGTCGATCAGGCCGTTGCCGAAATCCTGCGACAGCCCGGCGATGCGATCCGCGCGGTCGAAGCCCAGCACGCCATTGGCGAGTCGCAGCCGCACCAGAAAGCCGTCGCCTGTTTCCATTGGGCGCAGCGCGCCCGGACACCAGCCCTTGCGTGCGACTTCGGTCATGTCACCCCCCGCATTTGCGCAAGAATAGCGGCGGTGGAATTGCGCAGCGAAGTCCACAAGCCGCGCCGCGCCGCCTCCTCGAATTTTTCCGCGATCGCCGCCGCGGCCTGCGGATTGGCACGCTCGAGGAAGCCGCGAACGGTGTCGTCGCCGCAGGTGGCGTCGAACATCAGGTCGAAGTGACGGCTCGGCACCGCATCGGTCAGGGCGGCGAACGCGAACAGATTGTCGACGGTCTCGGCGATCTCCGCGGCGCCGCGATGGCCGTGGCGCATCTGGCCGCGCAGCCAGCGCGGGTTGGTGGCGCGGCCGCGCAGCACGCGGGCGACCTCTTCCGCGAGCGTCCGCACCCGCGCGCCGTCGGCGCCGGTCGCATCGACGTGATAGACCGACGGCGCGTTGTCGAGCAGCGCCGCCGCCGCCATGAAGCCGCCTTCGTGCTCGGCGAACGCGTCGGAATCGAGCACGTCCTGTCCGGCGATGTCCTGGACATGCACGAACGCATCCGCCGCGGCGACGCTGGTGGCGAACGCCGCGGCGGCGGTTTCGCCGGCGCCGTCCGCGCCATAGGCGTGCGAGGTCGCGGAAAGATAGGCCTGCGCGAGTTCGTCGCGCCGGGTCCATTCGCCGGTGGCGAGACGCCGGCCGAGGCCGACGCCGTAGCGGCCGGGCGCGGCCCCGAACACGCGCCGGATGTCGCGCGCGCCCACCAGCGGGTTCTCCTCCGGGGCTTCGTCGAGCGCGGCGACCGCGCGCACCGCCGCGTCGAACAGGACGACCTGGGTCGGGAAAACATCGCGGAACAGGCCCGAGATGCGCACCGTGACGTCGACGCGCGGACGACCGAAGCTCGCCGGCGGCAGGATCTCGAAACCGCTGACCCGGGTCGCGCCGCTGTCCCACAGCGGCCGCACGCCGATCAACGCGAAGGCCTGCGCCAGGTCGTCGCCGCCGGTGCGCATGGTGGCGCTGCCCCACAGGTCGAGCACCATGCGGCGCGGCCACTCGCCCTGGTCCTGGACGTAGCGGGCGAGCACCTCGGCGGCGGTGCGCTGGCCGATTTCCCAGGCGGTGCGGGTCGGAACGGCGCGCGGATCGATGGCGTAGAGGTTGCGGCCGGTCGGCAGCACGTCGCGGCGACCGCGCACCGGCGCGCCAGCGGGTCCCGGCGCGACGAAGCGCCCGCTGAGCGCGCCGACCACGCCATCGAGCTCGGCGCCGCCGCAGCGGTCGAGATCCGCCGTGATCGCGGCATCGCCCGCGCCGTTCGCGGTTTTAAGGTTCTCGATCGCGGCAGCGCGCAGCGCCCCCTCGGGCGAGCGCCCGAACACGTGCAGGCCATCGGCAATGCGCATGTCCTTGAGGTCGCACAGCCAGGCATCGAGCTTGAGCAGGGCGTCGTCGCCCTCGCGCACGCCGCATTCCTCCAGCAGGCCGGATTCCGCTGCGCGCGACAGGATCAGCTCGGCGAGCATGCGGGCGCGGCGCGGATCGAGCAGCTGCGCCTCGGCATATTCGTCGAACAGCGCCTCGATCTCGGCGGTGGCGCCGTGGCTGCCGGCGGCGACCAGCGGCGGCGTCAGATGGCCGATGGTGACGGCGGCGCTGCGGCGCCTGGCCTGGGCCGCCTCGCCGGGATTGTTGACGATGAAGGGATAGACCAGCGGCAACGGCCCGAGCACCGCCTCGGGCGCGCAGTCCTCCGACAGCGCGACCGACTTGCCCGGCAGCCACTCCAGCGTGCCGTGGGTGCCGCAATGGACCAGCGCGTCGAGCCGCTCGATTTGGCGAAGCCAGAGATAGAACGCGACATAGCCGTGGCACGGCGGCAGCGCCGTATCGTGATAGTCGGCCTTGCGGGTGTCGGCGCGGCCGCGATCGGGCTGCACCGCGACGACCAGATGGCCCGCGCGCAGCAGGCGGTAGCGGAACGCGCCGTCGCTCACCGCCGGATCGGTCGCGGCCTCACCCCAGGCGGCGGTGATGCTGGCGACGAACGCCTCCGGCAGCGCGCGCAGCTGTTGCTCGTATTCTTCAAGCGTCATCGCCGGCTGCGGCGCGCCGCTCGACAGCGTAGCGATGACCGCCTCGGCCCGCGGCGGCGTGCCGGTGACATAGCCCTCGGCGGCAAGGCGCTCGAGGATCACCGCCACGCTCTGCGGCGTATCGAGGCCGACCGCGTAGCCGGTGCGGCCGCCCTTGGCGGGATAGTCCGACAGCACCAGCGCCAGCTTCTTCCGCGCGTTCGGCTTGCGGCGCAGCGCCGCCCAGTTGGCGGCGAGCTCAGCGACGAAGGCGACGCGCGACGGCTGCGGGCGATGCACCTGCGCCGCGAATTCGAGCCGGTCGTCGCGCGCCACCGCGGCCTTGAACGAGATCGCGCGGGTGACGATGCGGCCGTCGATTTCCGGCAGCACGATATTCATGGCGAGGTCGGCGGAGTTGAGCCCACGATCGGACCCCGCCCATTGCGCTTCGCTGCAGCCGGCCAGGATCACCTGCAGCACCGCTGCGTCGGCGTCATCGAGCACGCCCGTGCCATCGTCGCGCCGCGCCGAGAACGCGGTGGCGTTGAGGATCACGTCCGGACGACAGCTCCCGATCAGGTTTGCGAGCGGGCCCGCGGCGGCGGGATCCTTCAGGCTGGAGACGTAGACGCTCGTCACCGCAAGCCCGCGCGCCGCCAGCGCCTGCGCCAGCGCCAGCATCGGCGCGGTGTCGGCGGCGAGATAGGCGGAGCGATAGAACACGACCAACGCGACGGCAGCCGCTTCGCCGGCCTCGATGCAGCCGGGCACAAAGCGCCCGAACGGCTCGACCGGGCGCGGCGGCAGCGCCTCGCCATCGCCGTCGATCCTCGCGGTGACGAAGGAAAGACAGGCGGCGAGGTTTTCCGGGCCCCCTTCCTGGAAGTAGCGCCAGAGCCGGCGCAGCTCGGAGGCATCCACGGTAGAGGCTTCGTCGAGACGCGGGTCGTCCATGGCGTCGCCCGGGACGATCGCCAGCTGGAAACCCTCGCGCCGCGCCGCGGCGGCAAGCTGTTCGATGCCGTAGCGCCAGTAGTCGAGGCCGCCGAGCAGGCGCACCAGCACGAAGCGCGCGCGGGCGCAGACCTTGTCGACATAGAGATCGATCGAGTACGGATGCTTGAGCTCGCCGAGCGAGGCGAGCCGCAGGCTCGGATGCCGGAGCGGGTCGTGAGCGGCGGCGAGCACCGCGAGATCGCTGTCGGTGAACGACATGCAGACGATATCCGCGGGCGAGTGATCGAGATCGACCGCCTGCGCGGTCTCGTCCAGCGATCTTGGCTCGGTGCGGAGGATGTGCATCGCGGTCTCAGCCCGACAGCGCGGCGGAAATCGCGGCCTTGTCGACGCCGCGCTCGCCGATCACCACCAGGCGACCGCCGCGCGCCTCGCCGGACTGCCAGGCGCGATCGAACTGGTGCGAGAACCGCGCGCCGACGCCCTGCACCAACAGCCGCATCGGCTTGCCGGAAACTTCGGCGAAACCCTTCATGCGCAGCACGTCGTGATCGGCGGCGATCTTCGCCAGCCGCGCCACCAGCGCGGCGGGATCGGCAACCGCCGGCAGTTCGAGCACGAAACTGTCGAAGTCGTCGTGGTCGTGGCCTTCCTCGGCGTCGTGATGCGAGGGCCGCACCGCGAGATCGTCCTCGGCCGCGGCGGCAAGCCCGAGCAGGACGTCGGTGTCGATCACGCCGTCCCTGGTCGCGACGATCTTGACGGCGCGCGGAATCGTCGCGTCGATCACCGCCATGACCCGTTCCAGCGCGTCGGCGTCGACCAGGTCGGCCTTGTTGAGAATCACCAGATCGGCGCAGAGCAGCTGGTCCTCGTAGACCTCCTCGAGCGGATTGTCGTGATCGAGCGAAGTGTCCTGCGCGCGCTGCAGCGCCAACCTGTCCTCGTCGTCGGCGAAGCGGCCTTCCGCCACTGCAGCCGCGTCCACCACCGCGATCACGCCGTCGACCGTCAGCTTCGAGCGGATCGCCGGCCAGTCGAACGCCTTGACCAGCGGCTTCGGCAGCGCGAGGCCAGAGGTCTCGATGACGATGTGGTCGGGGCGCGGCTGTCGCGCCAGCAACGCCTCGATCGCCGGCAGGAAATCGTCGGCCACGGTGCAGCACAGGCAGCCGTTGGCGAGCTCGATGATGTTCTCCTCCGGGCAGGAGTCGACGCCGCAGGATTTCAGGATCTCGCCGTCGACGCCGACATCGCCGAATTCATTGATCACCAGCGCCAGCCGCCGCCCTTTCGCATTGGCCAGCACGTGGCGGATCAGCGTGGTCTTGCCGGCGCCGAGGAAGCCGGTGACGATGGTGACGGGTACCTTGGCGAAGGTCTTCATGCGGAGGGCTCCGAAATCGGCGGGACGAGCGGCGGAACGCGCGCGACCACGCCCTTCTTCAGGGCGTCGGGGCGCTGCTTCCAGGGGATGAGGCCGTCGGGGGCCGCGGCATAGAGCGCGGCGGCGGCGAGAATCTCGGGCGCGGCCTCGGGCGCGAAATCGCCGTAGATGTAGGTCCACTTGCCGGCGGCGGAAAAGCCCACGGTGCAGGGCCGCTTGCACACCGAGAGGCATTCGACGGCGGCGATGGCGACACGGTCGTCCGCCTGTTCCGCCAGCGCGGCGTGCAGCCGTGCGCCGGCGCGGCCGGATTTCGGCTCGGCCGGATCCTCGGCCGCCTTGCAGGTGACGCAGACGTGAATTGTGGTCTTATGGTTTGTGGTCCTGGCCGCCATTTGCACCCATCGTCCTTCCAAACGTGGGCGCGCGCGGCGAGATCCTCGCCTGATCCGGCCTGGTCGGGACAACCGACATGCCGAACCGCTCCGGGAGCACCCCGCCCGTCGCGTTGTATTTCTCAGCCGACGGCAGGTATCCTGGCTCGTGGGTCCTCGCCTCGCGCCGCCTTCCCGACCCTGCGTGGATCAGTGGCTTTTCGGCGTCCGGCTACCCACTCACAGTTGCGGGGGCAGCTGCGGTTTCAGGCTTCGACCCTTGCAGGTGTCGACCCTACCGCATTCCCTTTCGAACCCTCGAACCCGAGGGACCGTCGGTTGCTCTACCGTTAGGCCCAAGGGTGCGGGCGTGTCAATCACGGGGACCGCGGCGCTCACCCTGCCCCCGCCGGCATTTGCCTCGGAGCCAACCGGGAGCGATAACAGGCCAACCTCAACAGCCTGGTCGCGGCCTGCGACGGCCCAATTCCAGTTTGAAAACAACGCACCATGACCGAAACCCCGGACGAGATTCGCCACAAGGAAAAGATGGCCAGGCGCAAGGCCGTGCAGGACGCCGAGGTGGCGAGCAAAACCATCGTCGCCAAGGGCCTGCTGATCGTCCACACCGGTTCCGGCAAGGGCAAGTCCACCGCCGCCTTCGGCCTGATTCTGCGGGCGCTTGGCCACAGCTGGAAAGTCGGCGTGGTGCAATTCATCAAGGGCGCCTGGGCGACCGGGGAACGCACCGCGCTGGAGCGCTTCGCCGACCTGATCTCGTGGCACACCATGGGCGAAGGCTTTACCTGGGAGACGCAGGACCGCGCCCGCGATGTCGCGGCCGCGCGGGCCGCCTGGGACAAGGCCAAGGCGCTGATGGCGGATCCCGCGATCAGGCTCGTCGTGCTCGACGAGTTGAACATCGCACTGCGCTACGACTACCTGCCGCTCGACGAGGTGGTGGCGACGCTGGCCGCCCGGCGCGACGACCTGCATGTGGTCGTCACCGGACGCAACGCCAAGCCGGAGCTGATCGCCGCGGCGGATCTCGTCACCGAGATGGGCATGGTCAAGCATCACTTTGCCGCGGGCGTGAAGGCGCAGGCGGGCATCGAGTTCTGAGATGGCCGATTCCCGCACAGCCAATTCTTCTAGGGTCAAGGCGCTGATGTTCCAGGGCACCGGCTCGGACGTCGGCAAGTCGCTCTTGGTCGCGGGATTCTGCCGCGCCTTCGCGCAGCGCGGTCTGCGGGTGCGGCCGTTCAAGCCGCAGAACATGTCCAATAACGCCGCCGTCACCGTCGACGGCGGCGAAATCGGCCGCGCGCAGGCGCTGCAGGCGCGGGCCTGCGGCGTGGCGCCGACCGTCCACATGAATCCGGTGCTGCTGAAGCCGCAGAGCGAGATCGGCTCGCAGATCGTGGTGCAGGGGCGCATCTTCGGCAACGCCAAGGCGCGCGACTACCAGGCGCTGAAGCCGCAATTGATGGCGTTCGTGCTCGACAGCTTCGGCAGGCTCGGATCGGACGCCGATCTGGTGCTGGTCGAGGGCGCCGGCAGCCCCGCCGAAATCAACCTCCGCGCCGGCGACATCGCCAATATGGGATTCGCGCGAGCGGCGGGCGTTCCGGTGGTGCTGATCGGCGACATCGACCGCGGCGGCGTGATCGCGCAGATCGTCGGCACCAGGGCGGTGATCGATGCCGAGGACGCGGCGCTGGTGAGGGGATTTCTGGTCAACAAGTTTCGCGGCGATCCGACGCTGTTCGACGCCGGCATGAAGGCGATCGAGGACCACACCGGCTGGGCCGGGCTCGGGCTGGTGCCGTTTTTCCGCGACGCCGCGCGGCTTCCGGCGGAGGACGCGGTGGCGCTGAGCAGGCCCGCGGAAGCGGGCCAGGGCCGCGTCACCATCGCGGTAGTGAGACTGCCGCACATCGCCAATTTCGACAATTTCGATCCGTTGCGGCTCGAGCCGGATGTCCGGCTCGTCATGGTCGAACCGGGCGAACCGCTGCCGCTCTGCGACCTCGTGATCCTGCCGGGCTCCAAGGCGACCATCCCCGACCTGGCGTTCCTGCGCGCGCAGGGCTGGGACATCGACCTTTACGCCCATGTGCGGCGCGGCGGCCGCGTGCTCGGCGTCTGCGGCGGCTACCAGATGCTCGGGCGCCGCATCACCGATCCGCACGGCATCGAAAGCACGACGCGCGAAATCGAGGGGCTCGGCCTGCTCGACGTCGACACCGAACTCACCGGCGACAAGACGTTGCGGCAATGCGCGGGCGTTTCCATCGCCGACGATGCCGCCTTCAGCGGCTACGAGATGCATGTCGGCCGCACCGCGGGACCCGACTGCGCGCGACCGCTGCTGCGCTTTGCCGACGGCCGCGCCGAAGGCGCCGTCTCGGCGAACGGGCGCATCCGCGCGGCCTACGTGCACGGGCTGTTCGGCCATGACGCGCAGCGCGCGGCATGGCTGCGCTGGCTCGGCGCCTCGGATTCGCCGCTGGTCTACGCGCAGGAGATCGAGCGGGTGCTCGACGCGCTGGCGGCGCATCTGGCGCAGCATGTCGATCTCGACCGGCTGCTCAGCCTCGCAGAATGAAGGTGAGGACCGCCAGCGTTGCGATCTGCGCGCCGCACGCCAATCGATAGAGCCGCAGCGCGCGGCGGATGTCCGCCGCCCCGGCATCGCGGCGGCCGTCGCCCATGAAGGCGTCGTCGACCGTTGCCGCGCCGTAGACGCGCGGACCGGCGAGCTTGAGGCCGAGCGCGCCGGCCATGGCCGCCTCCGGCCAGCCGGCATTAGGCGAGCGATGTTGTCCGGCGCCGCGGTGCACCGCCCGCACCGCTGTCGCCACATCGGCGCCGTCGACGACGGCGGCCGCGAGGAGCCACAGCACCGCCAGCCGCGACGCCGGCAGATTGATGAGATCGTCGAAGCGCGCCGCGGCCCAGCCGAATGCCGCGTACCGCTCGTTGCGGTGCCCGATCATCGAATCCGCCGTGTTGGCGGCCTTGTAAAGCAGTCCGCCCGGCAAGCCGAACAGCGCGGTCCAGAACGCCGGCGCCACGATGCCATCGGAGAAGTTCTCCGCCAGGCTCTCGATCGCGGCCCGCGCGACGCCCGCCTCGTCGAGCACGTCGGTATCGCGCCCGACGATCATGCCCACGGCGCGCCGTGCGGCATCCAGGCCCTGCGCTTCCAGCGCGGCGGCGACCGCCGCGACGTGAGTATAAAGGCTGCGCTGCGCCGGCAGCGTGGCGGCGAGCAGCGCGACGACACACGCCCCGAGCCAGTTGCCCGGCAGCATGCGGGTGACGACGACGGCGAGGCCGCCGAAAATGCCGAGCAACACACACAGCGTCAGCGCGCCCGTCAGCCGGCGGGTGGCAGGCGGCCAGTCCGGACGGTTCAAAGCCTGCTCGAGATGGGTTAGAACCCATCCGACCCAGGCGACCGGGTGGCGCAACAAACCGTACAGCGTCGCGGGATAGCCGAAGGCAGCCTCGATCAGCAATGCGACGAGCGCGAGCGGGACGGTGAAGGCAAGATTCATGGCGCAGAGCGTTGCAAATCAGTCGGCCGCGGGCAAGCCGGCGCAGGGGATCTATCATGGCGGCAACCTGCACGCGGCGCGCGAGATGTTTCCGCACGCGCCGGCGCCGTGGATCGATCTGTCGACCGGCATCAACCCCGTTCCGTACCCGATCGGATCTATCTCGCCGGATGCCTGGGCGCGGCTGCCGGAGCCGCAGGCCATCGCCGCGCTGGAAGCAGCAGCCGCTTCTGCCTACGGCGTTCCATCGCAGCACCAGGTCGTCGCCGCGCCGGGCACGCAGGCGCTGATCCAGTGGCTGCCGCGGCTCGTTGCTGCCCGCGACGTCGCGATCCTCGGCCCCACCTATGGCGAGCATGAACGGGTCTGGCGGCAGGCGGGTGCGAAGGTCGCCATCGGCGACGAGGTGTCGTCGCTGACTGACGCCGACGTCGCCGTGGTGGTGAACCCGAACAATCCCGATGGGCGGGTGCTGCCGGTGCAGCGACTGCTTGAGCTCGCGGACACGCTGGCGCAGCACGGCGGCGCGCTGGTCGTCGACGAAGCCTTCGTCGATGTGCTGCCGCCGGGCATCAGCCTTGCGCCGCAGCTGCCACGCGGGCGAACCATCGTGCTGCGCTCGTTCGGCAAGGCCTATGGCCTCGCCGGCCTGCGGCTCGGCTTCGCGCTGGCCGCGCCCGACTTCGCCGCGGACTTGCGCGCGGCGCTCGGCCCCTGGGCGATCAGCGGCCCCGCCGCCGAGATCGCAACGCGGGCGCTGCAGGACCGCGCGTGGCTTGCGGCCACCGCGGCGCGGCTCGCGACCGAGGCGGAGCGCCTCGACGACCTGCTGCGGCGCGCGGGATTTCAGCCCATCGGCGGCACGCCGCTGTTCCGGCTGGTGCAGCACGCGCAGGCAGCGAACTGGTTCGCGCGCCTGGGCGAGGCTGGCATCCTGGTGCGCCCCTTCCCCGCGCAACCGCAATGGCTGCGCTTCGGCATCCCCAACGCGCCGGAGCATTGGCAGCGGCTGCAACGCGCGCTTGAAAGCTGAGGCGCGACTACTGCAGCCGCGGCGCGGGGCCCGGATTCACGCTGTCTGACGGCTCCCGCGCTTCGGCCAACGCCAACCGGTCGAGCAGCCGGCGCTGCTCGGCGGGACGGCGATAGAGAAAGTCGGCCGGCAGGCCCAGGCGCAGGCTGGCCTGGCAGGGGGCGGATTTCGCATCCATGACGCGGTCGGCGAGCGCGCCGGCGGCCCTGAGCGCCAGGTGGTCCAGCACCGTGAGATCGAAGGCCCGGCCGAGCGCAAGCTTCTGCCGCACCACCGGCGGCAGGATCGAAACCGCGCCGCGCGCCACCGCGCGATGCAGGAATCTCGGAATATTGGGCGCAGCCTTGCCGGACTGGATGATCGCCAGGAACTCCTCCACGATCGGGTGCGGCTCGAACCGATGCTGCAGGTTCCGCATCATCGCCAGAAATTCGGTGCTGGATTTCGGCGTCACCTGCACGCCGTAGAGACGCGCCACCGCCTCGCCCTCGCGAAAGAACCGGGCCTTGTCGGCATCGCTGATCGGCGCGACGAAGCGGTCGTAGGCGGTGAGGAATCCGAAAGACGCGGTGGCGGCAACCCAGTCCAGCAGTTCCGGATCAAGCGCGCGATAGGCTTCCCCGCCCGGGGTCTGGCCGGCCACCTTGGCGTGCATGTTGGTGATGCCCTGGATCACCCGCCGGGCCGCGCTGCGCGGCCCGTACACGCCCACCATGGCGGCGACGCCGGTGCGCCGGGAGCGGCCGATGGGGTCCACCTTGTAGATCGAATGATCCCAGACCCCGGAACGGATCCGCGGGTCGGCGAATTCCAGCAGAACCGCCGCGACGCCTCCGATCCCGATCGCCACCGGGTTCTTGTGGATGCGCCAGGCCACCGAACCCGGGTGCAGATAGGCCGGCTCGCCGGCGGGGTGGGCGAAGTCGATCTTCCAGCCGAGATAGGAGCTCAGTTCGTCCATGATGCCTCCGGGACCCGGGCCGGCAGATACACATCGATCGAGCGTCTACTCCTATCTATCGGGTTAGTTTCCGGCGCGCATCAAGAAAGCGATCGGCCACCCTCCGCTACAGCGCCAGCACCAGCTTGCCGCCACGGGCGCGCGAGCAGCACGCCATCATCTTGTCCTGCCTGCCGCGTTCGGCCTCGGTCAGCACCTTGTCGCGGTGATCGATCTCGCCGTCGACGACCTCGACCTCGCAGGATCCGCACAGGCCCTCCTGGCAATCGCAGGCCACGTCGACGCCGGCCGACTGCAGCGACTGCAGCACCGTGCGATCGGCGGGCACCCGGATGGTCAGGTTCGAATCCCTGAGCTCGAGGTCGAAGCCGTGCTCGTTGGCCGGATCGAGCAGCAGGTTCGCCGCCGAGAAATGCTCGACATGAAGGGTATTCTCCGGCCATTGCCTGGCCAGCACATCGAGCTCCCCGAGCAACCGCTCCGGTCCGCAGGCGTAGACCTGCTGGCCGGCGCCCGGCGATCCGACGAGGTCGCGCAGCTGCATGCGCCGCTCCTCGGCCCTGGCATAGAGCTGCAGACGGTCGCCGTGATCGCGCTTCAGCCGCGCGATGAACGCCATGGTGGCGAACGAGCGGCCGCCGTAGTGGATGACGTAGTCCTTCCCCAGCCGCTTCAGCCGGTCGGCCATGGCCAGGATCGGCGTGATGCCGATGCCGCCGGCGATCAGCACGTAGCGCGAGGCGTCTTCCTCGAGGCGGAAATGGTTCTTCGGGCCACGGACCTTGACCATGCTGCCGGCCACGATGGTGTCGTGGATGTACTTCGATCCGCCGCGACCGTGCTCCTCCCTGAGGATGGCGAGTTCGAACCTGGCGTGGTTGGCCGGATCGCCGCACAGCGAATATTTCCGGTCGTAGCCGTCCACGACCAGGTCGACATGGGCGCCGGGCTTCCATGGCGGCAGTGGCCGCCCGCCCGGATCTTCCAGCGCGAGGCCCACGACCCCGTCGGCTTCGCGCCGCACCTCGCAGACCAGCAGCTGCCGCGCGATCTCGGTGAGTGCCGGCGCGCCGATCTTGAACGACTGGTGCCGGTCCAGGATCGACCGATCGCGGCGCTCGGGATTGTTCGCCGGGTCCCACCTCACCCAGAGATTTTCGGGACCGCGGAACGAGGTGTTCGGCAGATACTTGAACGCCTGATCCGGGACCAGTTCGACGTGCGGCAGGCGCTTGACGAACTCCTCCAGGAAGATCCGCATCTCCATCCGCGCGATGTTCTTGCCCATGCATTGATGGGCGCCGTAGCCGAACGACAGGTGCTGCGCGGCGTTGTCGCGGTAGAGATCCAGCAGATCCGGATTTTCGAAATGGCGCTCGTCGTGGTTGGCCGAGGTCATCACGATCAGGAGCCGCGCGCCCATCGGGATCTCGACGCCGCCGATGGTGGTGGCCCCGGTGGCAAGCCGCCGCCAGGCGATGATCGAGCCGGCGCGGCGCAGGCACTCCTCGACCGCATTGGGAATCAGCGCCGGGTTCTCGCAAATCTCGTCCCAGACGGCACGGTTCGACAGCAGCAGGCGAAACGCGTTCGCCGTCGCGTTCGACGTGGTTTCGTGCGCCGCGGCGAGGATCGCCATCATCATCGAGCGCAGATAGGACAGCGGCACGATGTCGGGATGCTTCAGGTGCTGCCGGATCGAGAAGTACATCCAGCCCTCGCCGGTCGGATCCGCCATCATCGCGTCGAGGATGCGGTTCGCCGCCTGCCAGAACCGGCCGACCGAATCCGCGACGTGCAGCTGCTCCTCGCGCGTCGGCCGGCCCCAGGTATTGATGGTGTGGGCGACGCAGTACTGCCGCAGCCGGTTGATGTCGTCGTCGTGGACGCCGAGAAAATGCAGCGCCACGGTGAGCGGGATCTCCCAGAACATCTCGTTGACGAGATCCGCCTCGCCGTTGTCGATGAAGCGATCCATGTATTGGCGGGTCAGCTGGCGGATCGCCGGCTCGTGCCTGGCGAGCGCTTCCGGCGCGAAGGATTCCAGCAACAGCCGGCGCCTTTCCATGTGCGCCGGCTCGTCCTCGTTCACCATGGTGCGATCCATGGCGTAGCCGTAGCTCTTGAGAATCTCGGCGGCTTCCGGCGGCGCGGGCGTGATCTTTTCGAGCGCGATCGACGGCGAGAACAGCAGGTTGTCGCGAAAGATCGCCTTGACGTCGTCGTAGCGGGTGACGACCCAGTACCCGAGCTTGGGGCTAAAGAACACCGGCTCCTGGTCGCGGGACCAACGCAGCGCCTCGGCCGGGTCGAGCTGATAGTCCCCCTCGAAGGGGTCGAAAGCGGCCGCCTGCCGCGAGATCGGACAGCCGGTGGGCGACCGCCCGAACCCGTTTTCGCCGACCGGACAGCCGCCGGTGGCGGCGCCGATCCCGTCCTTCGTTTGCGCAATTCCTTGAGCCATTCCAAGAGGAACAGCGCCGCTCTCGGGGTGGGCACGCGTCTTCGCCATCGACATCGGACCGATCCTATGCGCGATTATCGCACATCTATTTACTATTATCGCTCATTGATATCACGGGGGCGCGCGGTGTCAATCGCGCCGTCGGCGCCAGAATCCGAATGCGACGGAAAGCGAATGTTGGAATCGGACCGCTAGCGATCTTCGGCGCGGGTCGCCGAATTGACGGCGTCCACGATCTGGCGCGCGCAGGCGACGACGTCGACCGCCGCGCGCGCGACGTCGAGGCCTTCGAGCGCGACCACGCCGACGCTGGCCTCGAAGCCGAGCCGGCTGCTGGCGCCGTGAATCGGACAGGCGACCCCGACCGCCCCGCGCTGCAGCTGATCGCGGGTCACGCTGTAGCCCTGTCGGCGCGCCTCGCGCACCGCCTCCGTATCGTCATCGGCCGGTGGCCTGCCCGCCAGGATCGCGATGCCGGCGGCGCCCAGCGACAGCGGATGCCGGCTGCCGACCCGGTAGGACAGGCGCAACAGCTGGGCCTCCGGCTCCGCCACGATGATGGCCACGCAGGCATTGCCCTGCGGTACCGAGATGAAGGCCGCGGCCCTGGTCCGCTGCGCCAGCTGCTGCACCAGCGGCGTCGCCGCCGCCCGCAACTGCGGCTCGAACCGCGCGGCCAGCGACAGCAGTTCGGCCCCCAGACACAGTTGCCCGTCGGCACGGCGCTTGACGAAGCCGTTCGCCTCGAGCGTGGCGGCCAGCCGGTAGCCGATCGCGCGATCGACGCCGAGCTGAGCCGACAGCTCCGCGATCGAAAGGCCGTTCTCGTGCTGCGAGATCAGGATCAGCGCCTGCAGCCCCCGTTCCAGGGTTTGCAGCGTCTGGCCGTGGCCCGGCTGCGACGGGCCGGCCGCGCGCCCACCCTTTCGCCCGCGCTTCGGCGCACCGCGTTTCTCTATTCGGTCCGGCACTGGTCTGGCTTGCCCTGGCCCATCTCGAATGGAAGACACCTGTGGCTACCCTGCCACGACGCCGCGGTCGACGGCAAATCAGCCGCCGCGGCCTCGCGGCAAGGCCGATCCAGCGCCTATGTATTTCAGATATAATGTAACAACGCGGATCGGTTGATTCGGTGGGTCGATGCGCGGATGTGTGTCGCGTTTCCCGGTACAGCCAGCTTGAGCCAGAACCCGCAATGATCGAAGAAAAACGCCGGCACCCGCGGACCACGGTGGAGGACCGCGCCCTGTTTTCCGCGGAAGGCTCCGTGATCAGTTGCATCATCCGCAACATTTCGATCGATGGCGCCGCGATCGACGTCGAGAACGCGGCGTTCGTGCCGCGCCGGTTTCGCCTGATCATGCCGGATTCCTCGATCAGGGAATGCAACACGGTCTG
Organism: Xanthobacteraceae bacterium; assembly: GCA_052326245.1. GTDB lineage: Bacteria > Pseudomonadota > Alphaproteobacteria > Rhizobiales > Xanthobacteraceae > Bradyrhizobium_A. Next base: position 15,933 of record JBKQQE010000272.1, read on the forward strand.
GATCAACCAGAACAGGATCGGCGTCAGCTTCGAATAGCGCGCGGCGGGTCGCGGCTGGCCGGAACCTTGACCTTCCTCAATACCGGCCGAATACCGCCTGATCTACTCACTCCATGTCGAACTATATCAGGTCCTTCCTCGAAATCGGGTTGCACGACGTCGCGCTTGTCGGCGGCAAGACCGCCTCGCTCGGCGAAATGTACTCGGCGCTGTCATCCGAAGGAGTGGCCGTTCCCAACGGCTTTGCCATCACGGCGGACGCCTATCGCGATGCGCTGCTGCGGCCCGGCGTGGCGGAGGAGCTGCACTGGCTCCTCGACGGCCTCGACAAGCGCAAGATCAGGCAGCTTTCGGCCATCGCCGCCAAGGCGCGCGAAATCGTCTATCAGGCCACGGATACGGCGCCGTTGCGCGAGCAGATCGTCAATGCCTATCGACAGCTCGAGCGCGAGGCCGGGGCCGGCCTCGCCGTCGCGGTGCGCAGCTCGGCGACGGCGGAAGACCTGCCGACGGCGAGTTTTGCCGGCCAGCACGACAGCTTCCTCAACGTGCGCGGCGCCAAGCAGCTGTTCGAAGCCTGCCGGCGCTGCTTTGCCTCCATTTTCACCGACCGGGCGATTTCCTACCGCATCGACAATGGCTTCGATCATTTCAAGGTCGCGCTCTCCGTCGCGGTGATGAAGATGATCCGCTCGGATCTCGCGGCCAGCGGCGTCACCTTCACGCTCGACACCGAATCGGGATTTCGCGACGTGGTTTTCGTCACCGGCTGCTACGGTCTCGGCGAAACCATCGTCCAGGGCGAGGTCGACCCCGACGAGTTCTACGTTCACAAGCCGACCTTGGCGCAGGGGCATCGCTGCGTGCTGCGCCGCCGGCTCGGCGGCAAGCAGGTGCGCATGATCTACGGCAAGGGCGGCCAGGCCACGCGCACGCGCGCGGTGCCGAGCGCCGAGCGGGAGAAGTTCTGCATCTCCGATGCCGAGGTGTTGAGCCTGGCCGACATGGCGGTGCGGATCGAGCGGCACTATTCGAAGGACGCCGGCACCGCCATGCCGATGGATATCGAGTGGGCCAAGGATGGCTCCGACGGCAAGCTCTATATCATCCAGGCGCGGCCGGAGACGGTGGCCTCGCAGCGCTCGGCCGATGTGTTCGAGACCTACGCGCTGAAGGGGCGCGGGCCCGTCATCGTCACCGGCCGCGCGGTGGGGGAAAAAATCGCCTGCGGGCGCACGCGCCGCATTACCAGCGCGCGCGACCTCGCCACCTTCAAGCCGGGCGAGATCCTGGTTGCGCCGGCCACCAGTCCGGACTGGGAGCCGGTGCTGAAGATCGCGGCCGGCGTCATCACCGACAAGGGCGGCCGCACCTGCCATGCCGCCATCGTGGCCCGCGAGCTCGGCATTCCCGCGGTGGTGGGCGCGACGCACGCGACGCAAAAGCTCAAGACCGGGATGAACGTCACGATCTCCTGCGCGGAGGGCGATGTCGGCAGCGTCTACCAGGGCAAGGTTGCGTTCGACGTCACGCGCACGCCGCTCAGCGAGCTCAAGCAGCCGCGCACCCCCATCATGGTCAATGTCGGCACCCCCGAAATGGCGTTCCGGGTCGCCATGCAGCCGCAGGCCGGGGTCGGGCTGGCGCGCATGGAGTTCATCATCAGCGAGCATATCGGCGTGCACCCGATGGCGCTGCTGAAGCCGGAAAAGGTCGTCCCGGCCAAGGCGAAAACCGCGATCGCGCGGCTGGTGCGCGGCTATCGCAGCCCTTCCGAATTCTTCATCCGGACGCTGGCGGAGGGCGTCGGCACCATTGCCGCGGCGTTCTATCCCAAGCCGGTCATCGTGCGGCTTTCCGACTTCAAGACCAACGAATACGCGAGCCTGCTCGGCGGCCAGGCGTTCGAGCCCAGGGAGGAGAATCCGATGCTCGGATTCCGCGGGGCCTCGCGCTACAGCCACCCTTCTTACGCCGAGGGCTTCGCGCTGGAATGCGCGGCGCTGCGCCGGGTGCGCGAGACCATGGGCCTCACCAATCTGCGGATCATGGTGCCGTTCTGCCGGACCGTCGCCGAAGGCCGGCGCGTGATCGCGACCATGGCCGCCAACGGGCTCAAGCGCGGCGAAGGCGGGCTCGAGATCTACGTGATGTGCGAGATCCCCAACAACGTGATCCAGATCGACGCGTTTTCGGAATTGTTCGACGGCTTCTCGATCGGCTCCAACGATCTCACCCAGCTGACGCTGGGCGTCGACCGGGATTCCGACATCGTCGCCTTCGATTTCGACGAACGCGATCCGGGCATGCTGGAGATGTTCAGGCAGGCCGTGGTCGGGGCCAAGCGCAACGGCCGTCACGTCGGCATCTGCGGCGAGGCTCCCGCCAACTACCCTGAGATTGCGCGTTACCTGACCCAGCTCGGCATCGATTCGATCAGCGTCAATCCGGCCAGCGTGATTCGCACCATGGCCGCGGTGCTCGAGGCGGAGACCGGTGCGGCGAAACCAAAGGCGTGACGGATCAGCTGCCCTATCCTTCTCCTTCAGTCATGGCCGGGCAGCGCGATCCGTCTCTGACGGATCGCCAGGACTAAGGTCTCCCGGCCATCCACGTCTTTCTTGAAGCGATGCTGTTAAGACGTGGATGCCCGCAACAAGTGCGGGCATGACGATTCAATTCAGGCGGAAAATGCTCTACGCGACTCTGCCGGCCGCCGCGTGAAGGCGCTCGGCCCCGGCATTGACCCTGGTCATCGTCGCGGTCAGTTCCACATAGACCTCGTCGCCGATCGTCACCGTGCCGAAATTCGAGTTTTCGCCGTCAAATCGTCCTTCAGCCGGCTGATCGGCGTGCTCGAACCAGTGATAGCCGACGACCGTCGGCTTGTTCAGGGCCGCGGTGACGTAGCGTTCGAAACACTGCGCACGCT
>JBKQQE010000273.1:0-27370 GCA_052326245.1 Xanthobacteraceae bacterium
CTCAACTACATCGAGTTCCTGCGCGATTACGGCCGCCACTTCACCGTCAACCGCATGATGACGTTCGAATCGGTCAAGCTCCGCCTCGAGCGCGAGCAGCCGCTGACCTTCCTCGAATTCAACTACATGATCCTCCAGGCCTACGATTTCCTGGAGCTGTGGCGGCGCCACAAGTGCGTGCTGCAGATGGGCGGCTCCGACCAGTGGGGCAACATCGTCAATGGAATCGAACTCGGCCGGCGCATGGCCAATGCGCAGCTGTTCGCCCTTACCTCGCCGCTGCTGACGACCTCGGGCGGCGCCAAGATGGGCAAGACCGCCGCAGGCGCGGTCTGGCTCAATGCCGATCGCCTCAGCGCCTATGACTACTGGCAGTTCTGGCGCAACACCGAAGACAACGACGTTGTCAAGTTCCTGAAGCTGTTTACGGTCCTGCCGCTCGATGAGATCGAGCGGCTGGGCGCGCTGCAGGGCCAGGAGATCAACGAGGCCAAGAAGATCCTTGCGACCGAGGCCACCGCTCTGGTGCGCGGCCGCGAGGCCGCCGAGGCGGCCGCGGACACGGCGCGGCGAACGTTCGAGGAAGGCGCCATCGCCGAGACGCTGCCGACACTGGACGTGGCGCGTGCCGAACTCGACGCGGGCATCGGCGTCCTCACCCTGTTCGTCAAGGCCGGGTTCGTCGCATCCAACGGCGAGGCCCGGCGCCAGATCAAAGGCGGAGGGCTCCGCGTCAACGACGTCCCGGTCAGTGACGACAAGCTCGTGGTCGGCGCGTCGAGCCTGACACCGGAAGGCGTGATCAAGCTCTCCCTGGGCCGCAAGAAGCACATGCTGCTGCGCCCGGTCTGAGCAGGCCAACGGCAGGCGATCAGTTGTTAGGGCTCGGGAAATTGTCACTCGGACTGGCTTGCTTGCCGGTGCCGAATTCGAAGATCTTGCGCAACACGCCCGGCGCCATGGCGGAAATCGGGTTGACGCGCACCACCGGCGCGCCCATCGAACCCACCACCTCGTAGGTAATTCCGATCAGCCCCTCGTTGCTGCCGCCGCCGAGCACCAGCCCGAGGACCGGAAGTTGGCCGAACATATTGTTCAGCCCGTAGACCGGAACGAAGGTGCCGCTCATGCGGACCTGGTTGGCATTGATGGTGCCTTCGATGGTTGCTCCGACCGTGGGGCCCGCCAGCAGCCCCTCCCTGACGGCAAACTGCCCGCCCTGCCGGCTGAATTCCGCGCGCATATGCGAGAAACCGACGCCGCTGGAAGCGCCTGGCGGCCCGCCCGACACCACGCGATCGAGCGCCGCCTCGCCCTTGATCACGAAGTCGCGCACGTTCAGCAGCCCTTCCTGCGTCGTCGCGTCTCCGTTCGGCGGATCCATCGCCATCCACATCTTGCCGCCGATCACCTTTGAATAGATGTCGGCGAAGCGGAACAGCGCGCCCGCGTCGTTGGTCTCAAGATAGAGCACCTCGCGGCCCTCGTTGCGACCGCGAATATCGCCGACGATCGGCGTGTCACGGCCGATCTTGCCGGAAAACTGGAACGCCTTGATCAGGCCGCCGCGGCGCGTGAGCTTGACATCAACGCCGCGCACCGCCTCGCCATAATAGCCGGCTACCGCGCCGAGTTTCAGGTCGACGTCGAGATCCGGTGGCTTCTTGCTCTTGGGGTCGGCGTCCGTGCCCGACAACAAGGATTTGATGAACGCGCGGGCGTCGAAGACGTCGCCGCGCACCATAACCTTCAGCATGCCGTCGGGCGTGCGCTCGGCCTTCAGCGACGCCTTGTCGCCCTCCGACGGTGAAAACAGCGGAAACGCCGCGTTGAGAACGTCGCCATTGGGATCGAGTTCGAGCGCGCCCTTGATCTGGACACCGCCGCCTTCGATCGCAATATCCTCCAGTCGCATCGACTGCGGCTTCTGCACCGCTGCGAAGGTAATCTTGCTGGCCTTGCCCGCAACCTTGGTCCATCCGGGCAGCAGATTGTCGATCCGCGCGGCGGTCAGGTCGGCCTCGACGCTGAGACGGCTTTCCCGATCGGGCCCAGCAAGCTTGCCGCTCACCTTGACTGGAATGGAACCCGACACCGCCGTGCCGAGGTCGACCCCGAGGCGTGCCCGGCCGGCATCGTCGAGGGTTGCCTGCAGCCGCACATCGGCATCGCCCTCGGCCGGCTTGCGATAGTCAAGGCTGGCGGGCTGGCCGCCGATCTTGACGTCACCCTTGACCTGGTACCCCTGGTTGTTGGCCAGCACCTTCAGCGTGTTGCCTTCGAGCTTCTGGTTCATCACCAGCTTTTCGGCGGAAAATCCGCCGAGGTCGACATTGATCGCATAGTTCGCATCGGATCTCTTGAGATCGGGCTTGATCGGAAATCCGACGGTGACCTGGGCCGTGACGTTGCCCCGACTGGTGTTGGGATCAATCGTCACAGCGGAGATATCGCTGAGCTTGTCCGAGGACAGCATTTCGACGACGGCCGGAACCGGCCCGTCCAGACGAAACCGGACACGCGCCAGTGGCGGCTTCGCCACCAAGTCCGGAATTTCAAAAGCCAGATCAGAAATCCCGACTCTACGGCCCGCGGGCGTATCAACCGATGCCTGACCGATCGTCACGCTCGCGGTTCTGCCTGTCACATGGGCCTTGAGCTCGGCATCGTGCAGCGGCGGAAATTCGTCGACAGGGCGCAGGACCACATTGCTGGCGAGTAAGTTGATCGCCAACGCGTCATCAGCCATGGGAGTACCGACGCGCGACAACGTTTTCAAGGGCGTTTTCATCGCGATGTCGATGCGTTGCAGCGTGCCCTTGTCGATGCGGGCGATGACCCACTCACGCACTTCCGGCGCGATCAGAATCGGCCAGATTCGCTTGAGTGCCGAAACCGACATCGGGGTTCCCGCAAGACCCAGGTTGAGACGCGGTTCGGCGGATGAATAATCGACAAAGCCGGAGCAAGCGATGCTGATGTCGCCATTGCTGAAGTCGGCCTGCGACATCAGAATCCGACGATTGTCGGTATCGAAGCGGAACCGAATTGCGATACGATTGAAGATCAGCGGCTCCTCGCCGTTCTCTCCGCCGAACAGGATCGTACCGCCGTTCAGGCCGAGTTGCCAGTTCGGGATGCTGTCGTTGGGCGGATCGAGTCGCGCCAGCAGCGTGAATCGATTGACGCCGGAGATGATCTGCAAGGGCGCGATGATCGCGCGGCGGGCCGCATCCCACTCGACGGAGATGTCCGCAGAATCGATCTCCATCGGATAATTCGGGATCTCGAGATCGATGATCTGCCCCGCGCCGACCGTCACCTTGCCGCTGAGGTATGTCGGCAGACCGTCGCGGCCAATCTCGCCCTTTATGTGCCCGCTCAGCGGCAGCTCGGCTGTGTGGTGAACATCCTTGGTTCGGAACGCGAGGACGATGTTCCGCGCCGGCACCTTGTCGGCCTGGATGTCGATCGAGCGCACACCATCGGCGGGCGCGCCGATCGCGGCCTTGAGCGACCAGGGATTTCGGCCCTCCTCGCCGAGGCTGAGCGCGACACCGCCATTGCGCGGCCGCCGCAAACTGAGGCTGATATTCTGGAACCTGACCAGATTGCCGATGCGCTGGTCCTCAACGATCAGCGAACCGTTCTTGAGACCGACCTCATCGAGGTTTTCGCCATCTAGGCCGCTCTTGCTAAGGCCATCGAGCCATTCCAGCCCTGCCAGCAAGCCCTCCAGCCCGCTGCGCCCGCCCGTGGCGCTGGTCGCAGGCGAGGACGGCGCACGCGTGGGCGCCGGTATCGCGGCGCTCGGCGGCGCCGTGTTCGGTGTTGCGAGGCTTGGCGCTGCTTGACGCGGCGACGAGGCCGGCGAGGCCTGTGCGGTCGCCAGCGGACGGGCACTTTCGCCGGTGGAAATAATGACCCTGCCGTCGGTGCTGATACGGACAGACAGTTCGGCGCCAACGAGATTGAGGCTCTGGGCGCGAAGCCGGCCCGCGAGCAGCGCAGTCGTCGAGATCCGGACCTCCGCCTTCGGGGCGCTTGCGACCACGGCGTGGGAGCGGTCACGAACCACGATGTCGCGAATCCTGACCGCAACGCGGATGCGGCCGGCGCGCTCGATCTGGGTGCCCCCCACTTCCACCGTGTGATCGGAGCCGAGATTGTCTTCGATAGCCCGAACCAGCCACGGCGTGATGACATCGAGATTGATCGGCCCGGTTCCGAGCCGCCACCACAGCACCGCGAAGCCGCTGAAGAACACCAGCAGCAGGGCGACTGCGGTGGTTACGCCGAACCTGACCCAGCGCGAGCCCAGCACGCCGTGCTGGAGCGCGCGCATGCGTTCGCCGAAGCGGCTGAACAGCGTGCCGGTTCGGCGCTTCAGAAGCAGACGCGCCCGATCGCTTGCCGCCCTGGCATCTTCGGAATGCCAGGCGGATTCATCCCACTCGGGGTGGTGATCGGTCGAAGCGCTACGCGCCCGGGGCACCTCGGGTCCTGCCATTGGTTCGGGGCGACGCGGCGACGGCCCGCTACCGGTCCTGGCGCGAGCACCGGCGTCGAACGATCGCTCGTTTGGCGGCATCGCTGCCATTCCCCGGTTCAAAATGCATAGGATCGCCCACCCCAACCTTGGGAGGCGCGGGAGATTCCCTTGCCACCATACCTTCCAGAAGTCAGTTATGCACCGCGTCAGCGACCCGGCTTCACAAATTCGGTCGCGCCACAGGAAGCTGCCTACAGACCCGCCGAAAGCGACGAAAGGAAGGCACATGTCTAAGAAAATCCGAGGGAAATCCGTTCCGGCAAAGTCCCGGGCAAAACCGGCGGCAGCCTCCCGACGGTCAGACGGCACGCCAAAGCCGAAGGTTGGCCCGCCAAAGGCGGCTGCGACAATGCCATCCGCGACTTCCCGGCGCGGCCCGGCCAAAGCGGCGCTCCAACCCGGCGCAGCCTCGCCCGGCTTGCGCGAGGGCCAGCCTGCCCCGTCCTTCGCGTTGCCGCGCGACGGCGGCGGACAGGTCGCGCTGCGCGACTTTGCCGGACGCAAGCTGGTGCTGTTTTTCTACCCGCGCGCCAACACGCCAGGCTGCACCCGGGAGGCGATGGATTTCAGCCGCCTGGCACCAGAATTCGCCGCCAGCGGAACCAACGTCATTGGACTGTCCGCGGATACCATCAAGGCGCAGGAGTCTTTTCGAAACAAGCATCAGCTCACGATTCCTCTTGTTTCAGATGAGCAAAAGGAGGTCCTGCGAGCCTACGGTGTCTGGGGCGAAAAAACGTTATATGGCAAGAAGTTTCTCGGAGTTTTTCGCACAACGGTTCTAATTGACGCCAAGGGCTGCATTGCCCGCATCTGGCGCAACGTCAAGGTCGACGGCCACGCCGACGCGGTGCTTGCGGCGAGCCGCGCGGTCTGACGCGGTTTTCCGAAAATTAACCATAAGAGGGTCAAATCAGCGCTCGCGTTGCGCTCGTCGCCGACGTTGCGACGAGTTTGTCGGGAGTGCTGATGCCGTACCGTTCGAACCATCACCAGGATGCAACCCACCAGCCGCACGATCATGCCCGGCCCCACACCCGACGTCCCGCCCCGCTGCCGCCGGTTCGGCCGGCGAACACCCGAACCGATTATACGATCGCGCATGCCGGCAAGCAGGTCCGGTTCGGGCCCGTCGTGTTCTGGATCGTGGTCGGCACCGTCGTCGCGATGGGAACCTGGTCGGCAGCGACGGCCACCTATTTCGCATTTCGCGACGATGTCCTGACCCGGCTGATCGCGCGACAGGCGCACATGCAATATGCGTATGAGGACCGCATCGCCGAACTGCGCGCGCGGCTCGATCGCACCACGAGCAGGCAGCTTCTCGATCAGGAACAATTCGATCAGAAGCTCGACCAGATCGCGCGCCGACAGGCGATGCTGGAATCGCGCGCCGCCGCGCTGGGCAACCTGCCCGACGTCGCGGTCACGGGATCCATCAAGTCACGCGGCGCGCCCGCCAGCGAGCCGACAGCGACGCCGAAGCCGTCGCCCATCAGCGACACCGCGACCTTCGTCGCGCCGCCCGACCGGGAGGCACGATTGGAATCCCGCACCTCGATCGCCGCCGCCGCGAAGTCGACCCGCCTTGCCTCGCAGCAGCACGGGCTCGACGCCACCTTCGTTCGGCTGCAGACCTCGCTTGATCAGGTGGAGAACCGCCAGACCGCAACCCTCAACGCCGTCGAAGAAGGCTACGAAGCACGGATCCGCCGCATGCGCGGCGTCTTTGCAGACCTGGGATTAGATCTCAATCAGATGGAAGGCGCGGCCGGCGCGCGCGTAGGAATGGGGGGCCCGTTCGTCCCCGTCAAGCCGCTCAAGGATGCCGACAACTTCGAGCGCCAGATCTACCGCATCAATGTCACACGCCTCCAAGCCGACAAGTTGTCCCGCACCCTCGCACTGGTGCCCTACCGCAAACCGGTGCTCGGCGAGGTCGAGTTCTCGTCCGGCTTCGGCGTCCGAACCGACCCGTTTAACGGCCGCCCGGCCATGCATACCGGCCTGGATTTTCGTGCATCGACCGGCGACCCGGTCCGCGCCACCGCCAGCGGCAAGGTTGAATCGGCCGGATGGAGCGGCGGCTACGGCCGCATGGTGGAGATCGATCACGGCAACGGCCTGTCGACGCGCTACGGGCACCTGTCCGAAATCGACGTAAAGGTCGGCGATAACATCAAGATTGGTCAGGTAATCGGCGCGGTGGGGTCGACCGGCCGCTCGACTGGACCGCATTTGCACTACGAAACGCGCATCGACGGCGAAGCCGTGGATCCGCAGAAGTTCCTGCGCGCCGGCGTGCGCCTGTCGTCCGGCTGAACCATCCGCCTGCGGCGGCATTGCGGCCACGATATCTCAGCCTTGTCGTGCCTTCGGAAACGTGTTTCTTGCGGCGCCTGAATGCGCCGTTTCAAACGTCCGGAGTTGGGTTCTGGCTGAGATGCGAGTTGATCCCCGCCATCCCCGGTTGGGCCGGGCAGGCTTTCAGGCGACACGCTGGCTGAGCGCGGGGATACTGCGCGCCGCGGGCTTCCACAGCCTGGACGGAGTGTATGGCCGCGCCCGGCTGGAACAGGTTCGGGCGCAGCTTGCGCGCGGCGAAATCGTCTACCTCGCGGGCCTCGGAGCCCCCGGCACGCACAATTCCGGTGTCGCCCTGGTGGAAGTGTCGGCGGCAGACGGGCCCCGCCTGATCGTCAACAATGAGGAGGAACGTTTCTCGGGGACCAAGCACACCACCGAATATCCGGCGCTGGGCCTGGCTGCGATGGAGGAGGCCCTGCGCGCAAGGGGGCGCGCCCTTGGCGATGTCGCCGCCTGGCTCACCACATGGGACTATCCCGCGCTGTTCGGAACGCTGATGGCGTCGATGCTCGATGAGGCGCCGGGGAGTTTTGCGCTGCTCAACCGCGCCAACACCGTCGCGGTGGATCCGCGCAATCTCGAAAAGATGACACGGACGCCGAAGCTTCTCCGCCGGCAGTTCGGATTGGAGGCGCGGCTGCCTCTGATCATGATGCCGCATCACGACAATCACGCGTGGTTTTCATTCGCGGCTTCGCCGTTCGACGATGCCGACGAGCCCGTAGCCATTGCCGTCCTCGACGGCACCGGAGACCGGGGAGCGATTTCGCTCTACGTGACCCGGCACGGCAACATGCAGCCGTTGTTCTGCAACAACAGCATGTTTGACTCTCTCGGCGTGTTCTACAGCGTGGTCTCGTCGACGCAGGGCGGCTGGACATGGCTGTCCAGCGAGGGCCGCTACATGGGCGCCGCTGCCTGGGGCGAGATGGACCGCGCGCGCAATCCCTACTACGCGCGGCTCAAGGATATCTTCTCCTACAAGGACCAGGGCGAGGTCAGGCTGAACCGCGACCTGGCAAACTGGTACCGCGACCCCTATACGACGCCCTACTCCGCGGCGCTGATCGACATCCTTGGCCCGCCGATCGCGCCCGCCGACCTCTGGAACCCGGATGCGGTGCTGCGCGTCGAGGACATTCGCCATCGTCCCGACACGCAGGCCCGGCTCGACAAGGCGGCCGCCACCCAGATGGTGCTGGAAGACGCGATGATTCACGTCGTCGACCACCTCCTGCGAACGACCGGGGCCAACCGGCTGGTGCTCACGGGTGGCGTCGCGCTCAACGCCGTGGGCAATATGCGCCTGCTCGAGCATTTCAACTCCGCCTGGTTCCGCGCGGCACAGAACCGCGACACGACGCTGCATCTTTGGGTGCCGCCGACACCCGGCGACGCCGGCGTTCCCATCGGCGCGGCCTGGCGTTTCGCGCAATTGGCGGGCGCGGGCCGCGGCGCACCGATGACCCACGCCTTCTATTGCGGAACGCCGCCCCGTTCGGACCAGATCGCGGCGGCGCTCGACGCGCCCGATGTCGCCTCGACGACGGTCGGGAACGTGTCGACATCGTCCGGACGCGACGCCATCGCCGACCTGATGGCGTTCATCGTCGCCGCCGGCGGAGTGATCGCGCTGTATCAGGGCGCGGCGGAAACCGGCCCCCGCGCCCTCGGCCATCGCTCGATCCTGGCCAACCCATGCGATGCCAAAGTCCGCGAACGGCTGAACGAGCGGGTCAAGTTTCGCGAGGCCATCCGTCCGCTGGCTCCCATGGCGACCCTTGAGGCTGCCAGCCGCTTGTTCGACCTGCTCGATGGCGCGGCGGACGCGGACTACAACGCATATAATTATATGGTCCTGACCGCGCGCGCGAAGCCTCTTGCACGCGAGCAGATTCCCGCCGTGATCCATGCCGACGGCACCGGGCGCCTGCAGATCGTCCGCGAGCCCGATGATCCCCTTACCTATGCCTACCTCAAGGCGCTGGGCCGCCGCATCGGCGTGGAGGTCTCGGTCAATACCTCATTCAACGTGGCGGGTCCGATCGCGCAGACGCCCGCACAGGCGATCGGGACGCTGCGGCGATCGAAGGGGCTGGATGTCGTGTTCATGGTCGGCGACGACGGCGCAGTGGCCGCGGCGTGGCACGGCGGCGCGCGCGACAGCGGACGGTTTACCCAATGGCACGCCGAATGGACCGCGATCGCGCGCGGTGACCGCACACCGGCGTGACACCCGCGACGCGCGCGCGATTTCAGGACAGGATTGTCGGTGGCCCTAGTCGACGTCCTCGACCGCGCCCGGCGACGTTCCGAACGCTTTCTGGGCCAGGGTCGCGGCCATGAATTCGTCGAGGTCGCCGTTGAGGACCCCTTGCGTATCGGAGGTCTGCACGCCCGTGCGCAGATCCTTCACCATCTGGTAGGGCTGCAGCACGTAGGAGCGGATCTGGTGGCCCCAGCCGATGTCGGTCTTGGCGGCCTGGTCGACGACGGCCTGCGCCTCGCGTTTCTTCAGCTCGGCCTCGTAGAGGCGGGCGCGCAGCATGTCCCACGCCTGGGCGCGGTTCTTGTGCTGCGAGCGGCCGGCCTGACACACCACGGCGATGCCGGTTGGGATGTGGGTCAGGCGCACGGCCGACTCGGTCTTGTTGACGTGCTGGCCGCCGGCACCGCCCGAGCGCATGGTGTCGGTGCGGACGTCGGATTCCTTGATGTCGATCTGGATGCGGTCGTCGACCACCGGAAATACCGCGACGCTGGAGAACGAGGTGTGGCGGCGGGCGTTGGAATCGAACGGCGAGATTCGCACCAGGCGGTGCACCCCGCCCTCGGTCTTGAGCCAGCCATAGGCGTTGTGGCCCTTGATCTGGATGGTGGCGGACTTGATGCCCGCTTCCTCGCCCTCGGTTTCCTCGAGATATTCGACCTTGTAGCCGTGTTGCTCCGCCCAGCGCGTGTACATGCGCAGCAGCATCGCGGCCCAATCCTGGCTCTCGGTGCCGCCCGCTCCCGCATGGACTTCGAGGTAGCTGTCGTTGGCGTCGGCTTCCCCCGAGAGCAACGCCTCGAGTTCGCGACGTGCGACCTCCTTCTTGAGCGCGGTCAGGGCGGCCTCGGCCTCCTTGACGACGGCCGCATCGTTCTCGGCCTCGCCGAGCTCGATCATACCGATCTGATCTTCCAGTTCGCGCTCGACCTTGACGATGCCGCCGAGCTGATCCTCCAGCGAGGTCCGCTCCTGCATCAGCTTCTGGGCTTTCTGGGGATCATTCCAGAGGTCGGGATCTTCGGCGAGCTTGTTCAGCTCTGCAAGGCGGGCAGTCGAAGCATCGACGTCAAAGATGCCTCCTCAGCAGCCCGACCGACTGCTTGATCTCTTCGACTAATCTCTCGATTTCAGGTCGCATGTTGTCTCTGTTTGGTGGCGCCGCCCGCAGCGCGAGGGTGGGACAGGATTTAACGGCTCGCGCCCTGAATGGCAATCGGCGCCCGCCATTCGGCGCTAGTACAGCCCGCCGGTGCCGGAACGGATGACGGCGCGGTCGGCGTCAGGCGACACCGTGAGCGAACGGCCGTCTGCGTCGGCGACGCCGATCACCGAGTAGTTGTCGGGCGGCGCGGTCCCCGGCTTGAACGCCTCGAGAATCGAGGGCCCGCCCGACCCCGGCGCAACCCGGGTGCCGGTCTTCGGATCGACCCGGATCAGCTTGATGCCGGCCGGCACGCGGAACGGTATGGCCGGTTTGTCGGCCAGTGCCAGCTTGAAAAAGTCTCTGGCGACCGGCGCAGCAAGATGTCCACCTGTCGCGTTGTTGCCGAGATGCCGCGGCTTGTCGAAGCCGATATAGACGCCGACCACGACGTCGGGCGAAAATCCGATAAACCAGGCGTCCTTCTCGTCATTCGTGGTTCCAGTCTTGCCCGCGATCGGTTTGCCGACCTCCTTGACCACCGTCGCGGTCCCGTACTGAACCACGCCTTCCATCATCGACGTGATCTGATAGGCGGTCATGGGGTCGAGCACCTGCTCGCGCCGGTCGATCAGCGTCGGCTCGGGCTGATTTTTCCAGCCTTCCGGCGCATCGCAGCCGCGGCACTCGCGCTGATCATGTCTGAAGATGGTGTGCCCATAGCGATCCTGGATCCGATCGATCAGGGTGGGCTTGATCCGCTTGCCGCCATTGTCGAACATCGCATAGGCGGTGACCATCCGCATCACCGTGGTCTCGCCCGCGCCGAGTGCGTAAGACAAGTAGTTCGGAAGCTCGTCGTAGACGCCGAAGCGCTTGGCATATTCGCCGATCAGCGGCATGCCGACGTCCTGCGCCAACCTGACGGTCACGGTGTTGAGCGACTTGGTCAGCGCGTTGCGCAGCGTGGTCGGACCATAATATTTGCCGGTCGAATAGTTTTCAGGCCGCCAGATCCCGATCCCGGCTCCCTGATCGATTTCGATCGGCGCGTCGATCACGACCGTCGAGGGCGTGTAACCGTTGTCCATCGCCGCGGAGTACACCAGCGGCTTGAACGAGGAGCCCGGCTGACGATAGGCCTGCGTGGCCCGGTTGAACTGGCTCTGGTCGAACGAGAAGCCGCCCACCATCGCCACCACACGTCCGGTCAAGGGGTCCATCGCCACCAGCGCGCCCGACACTTCGGGCAACTGCCGCAGACGGTACTGGCCCTCGACCTTGGAACCGTCCTTGGCGAGCAGCGGATCGACATAGATCACGTCCCCCGGCGACAGTACCTGCGGGATCGTGGTCGGCGCCTTGCCGCGGGTCGTGCCCGCGGCCGGCCGCGCCCATTTGACGCCGTCGAGGGTGATCAGTCCCGTCAGCCTTTCCTTCGAAACCGCGCCGCCGAGCTCGCGTCCGGGCTGGAAGCCGATCCGGGCCGACTGGTCGCTGGTTTCCAGCACCACCGCCATCCGCCATGGCGCGATATCGCTCAGCGATTTCAGGTCGGCGAGCTTCACCCCCCAGTCCCCGCCGATATCGATCTTGTTGGTGGCGCCGCGCCAGCCCTGCGCCTCGTCGTAATTGACAAGGCCGTCCGCCAGCGACTTGCGTGCGGCGACCTGGAGCTTGGGATTGAGGGTGGCGCGCACCGACAATCCGCCCTCGTAGAGCTTCTTCTCGCCATAGCGCTCGAACACATCGCGCCGCACCTCTTCGGCGAAATACTCGCCGGCGACGATGTGCGTGGCGTTCGACCTGCTGGTAACGATCAGGGGATCCTTGCGCGCCTTGTCCGCCTCGGCCTGCTTGATCCAGCCGTTCTCCAGCAGCCGATCGATCACATAATTGCGGCGTTCCACCGCGCGATCATGGTTGCGAACCGGGTGAAGCTGCGAGGGAGCTTTTGGCAGCGCGGCGAGATAGGCGGCTTCGGCAACGGTCAGCTCGTTGACCGACTTGTCGAAATAGACCAGTGCCGCGGCCCCCACGCCGTAGGCGCCAAGACCGAGGAAGATCTCGTTGAGGTAAAGCTCCAGGATCTTGTCCTTGGAATACGCGCGCTCGATGCGCATCGCCAGCAGCGCTTCCTTGATCTTGCGCGAGAACGACACCTCGTTGGTCAACAGGAAATTCTTGGCGACCTGCTGCGTGATGGTCGAGGCGCCCTGCGGACGCCTGTTGGAGCCGTAGTTCTGGGCATAGAGCAGCGCAGCGCGGGCCATCCCCGAAAAATCGATGCCGCCGTGCTCGTAGAAGTTCTTGTCCTCGGCCGCCAGGAACGCATTGATCACCGGCTTGGGGATCGCCTGGATCGGCAGGTATAGCCGTCGCTCCTTGGAGTATTCGGCGAGCAGCGCGCCGTCGGCGGCATGGACGCGCGTCATCACCGGCGGCTCGTAATCCTGCAGCTGCGAATAGTCGGGCAGATCCTTCGAGTAATGCCAGATCATGCCGGAAACGGCAGCGATGCCGACCAGAAACACGATGGTTCCCGCTGCAAACAGGAAGCCCATAAAGCGCAGCAGAAGTCGCATCCGTCCTACCCGTCCTCGCCCCACCTGCCCGTCATCCCGACCGATTCCGGAGGCGGCGCGCCAATTTTCTATAATGCCGTGGCTGTGGCCAAACTAGGGCTTGTGGCCTTCAACGGCCGATCTTTTCAATTCACCGTGCCGGACGACACCAGGCGCCGTCCCAGAAACACCTCAACCGCCCGGCCGACCCTGTCCGCGG
Organism: Xanthobacteraceae bacterium; assembly: GCA_052326245.1. GTDB lineage: Bacteria > Pseudomonadota > Alphaproteobacteria > Rhizobiales > Xanthobacteraceae > Bradyrhizobium_A. Next base: position 13,117 of record JBKQQE010000273.1, read on the forward strand.
TACGCTCCCGCCAGGTTTCCGAAACGAGGTGCTGGAGGTCGTCCTTGTTGGACACATAGCCGAGTTCGATCAGGACCGAAGGCACGTCCGGCGCCTTCAGGACTCTGAATCCGGCCGACTTCAACGGATGCTTGTGGAGCCGCGCCACGCCCTTCATCTCGTCGGCGAGCATCCGCGCGAAGCGGTTGGAAAACGTTCGCGTCTCACGTTGCGCCAGATCGATCAGGATGTCGGCGACGTCGGTCGGCTCTTCGGTCAGATTGACGCCGCCGATCGCGTCCGCCTTGTTTTCCGCTTCCGCAAGCCGCTCGGCTTCGGTGTCGGACGCCCGATCGGACAGGGTATAGATGGTCGCCCCCTGGGCATCGCCCTCCGCGCGCGGCAGCGCGTCCGCATGGATGGAGACGAACAGCGCCGCCTTCTGATTGCGTGCAATGCGTACCCGCTCGGCGAGCGGAATAAAGGTGTCGTCGCTGCGGGTCATCACCACCCGGAACTTGCCGCTTTTCTCGATGTGGTCGCGCAACGCTGTGGCAAAGCCCAAGACCAGCGTTTTCTCGGCTTCGCCGCCGCTCGACACAGTGCCGTTGTCGATTCCGCCGTGTCCGGGATCGATCACGATGACCGGCCGCGGATCTGGAGCCGCGCCGGGCGCGGTGCCGGCCGCATCGGCGACGACGGTGCTGGCGACCGTCCGGTCCGCCAGCGCGGGGCGCAATTGCGCCTTGTCCTCAGCCTTGAGCGACTGCCGGAACGTGGCCTGGTCGACGGCCGCGAGTTCTACCACCAGGCGCGCCGGCTGGCCGTTCGCGGCGTCCAGCACGGCCGCGCTCTCGATCCGGGCCGGCCCGGTCAGATCGAACACGATCCGCGATCCGCCCGGCATCACAAGCCCGTAGCGAAAGGCACGGATCAGGCCGCGGCCGGCCTGCCCCACCCCTGCCGGCAGTTGAAAATTCAGCTGCGGCACGTCGAGAATGACCCTGTTCGGGTCGGCAAGCGCGAAGGCCCGCACATCAATCTTGCGGTCGAGGTCGAGCACAAAGCGGGTGTGCTTTTCATCGCCGGCGATGCGCACGCCCGAGGCGACCGTGACGGCGGACGCAACCAACGGCTGAATCTGGGTGTCGGGGACGCTGTCGGCCGCGTTGCCGGCCCCAGCATCCCGGCCAAGGACGAGACACACGGCGGCAGCGGCGCACAAAGCGGTGAACCCAAGCCTAAAGTTCTGGTTTGCGCGGTGAGCCACCGAATCCCGAGCCTCCGAGCTGCCCTTTTACCGCAATAAAACCACGTGGTTAACCGCGCCTTAAGGCCATTCTGGCGATTCGGTCAAAGTGTTGCGGACGGGCGACGCTTCGCTTGCAAGCGCCCCCCGATCCACGTATGTATTTGATGCTGACGGTTTAAAATCCCGGTTGCGTCGTGTGAGCCTCCCGGTGCAGCGTCGGTTCCCGGCACCCTTGGTGCAGTGGACCAACGTATCTCTCCGAAGCCCTTTTCGGCCAGCGCAGTGCGCGACCGCAAGGGCGGCGGTTCAAGCCCGAGTGGCCACCCGGCCCATGTGATTGACTTAAAAATTCCAGGGGTCCGGGTCGCTCCTTTCAACCGGGGTCAATCCCGCAAGGGATCGACCAGCGACGCCGGCGAGCGCAGTTGCGCTGCGCTGGCCCGGCAGCGACAATTACCGCGGCGAACCTGCCGCGCCTCTATCGAACGGGCCGCCGCTTGATGCGCCAGACCAATCTGCCGAAAACCTACGCAGCGACAACACCGGGACGACGCGACCAATTTGCGCGCCGGCTCGGGACTCGCTTGCGTTCGGCACGGCGCAACGGGCTGCTTTTTGGCCTTCCCCTCACCCCCGAATCAGGTGGACCGTCGTTCTTTGCCGCCGCGCGCCATGCGCCGGCTGATCGACGAGTGCTCCGCCGCCGAGAGTTTTCATATGCCGAACAAGATGTTGATCGATGCCACCCATCCGGAAGAAACCCGGGTCGTGGTGGTCCGCGGCAATCGCGTCGAAGAGTTTGATTTCGAGTCCGCACAGCGCAAACAGCTTCGCGGAAATATCTATCTCGCCAAGGTCACGCGGGTCGAACCGTCGTTGCAGGCGGCTTTCATTGAATACGGCGGAAACCGTCACGGCTTCCTGGCGTTCAGCGAAATCCATCCCGACTACTACCAGATCCCGGTTGCCGACCGGCAGGCCCTGATCGAGGCCGATGAGCGCGCCCATCGCGAGGCCGAGGAAGAGTCGGAAAATCGTCCTGCCCGGCGGCGCTCGCGCCACCGCGGCGCCCGTCGCCGCAACCAAGGCGAACGGGTCCAGAGCGACGCCGTCGGGCTCGAAGGCGATGCGTCCTCGCCGCCCCAGAACGGCCAGCCCTTCGCTTCCGAATCGCATGACGGTCACGAGCAGGACCTCTCCGGTTCCGGCTTCTTCGAACCGCACGACCATGCTGGCGACGGCGGGAGCACGCCCGACCACGATCACAATCACGTCCATGACGCCGAGCAGGCTCGGCATCATGAGGACGAGATCGAGCACGATCCTGTCGTCCTGAGCCCCGGCTACATCGAGCCGAGGGTCGAAGACTTTGCCGAACCCGTCCTGGATACCACCGCCTCCGGCGCGGCTGTCGGATCCGAGGCCGATGCCAGCGACGATCACGGCCACGGCCATGGCGCGGAAACGTTTCACGACAGCGAGCATGAGGCTGGATCGGCCCATGACGAACACGAGACCTACCGGTCGGAAGCGCGCGACGTTGCCCGGTCCGAGGCCGGCTCCGACGTTGACGATGACGAGGACGACGAGGACGAGGACGACGGCGCCGAGGAAGAGACCGTGGAATCGGTCGGTGGCGACGATGCGCTCGAGGAGGTTCCCGAGCGTTCGTTCCGACCGCGCCGGCAGTACAAGATCCAGGAAGTGATCAAGCGCCGTCAGGTCATGCTGGTGCAGGTGGTCAAGGAGGAGCGCGGCAACAAGGGCGCGGCCTTGACGACGTATCTATCGCTTGCCGGCCGCTATGCCGTGCTGATGCCGAACACCGCGCGCGGCGGCGGCATCAGCCGCAAGATCACGTCGGCGCAGGACCGCTCGCGGCTCAAGGAAGTGGTGCAGGATCTCGACGTGCCGGAAGGCATGGGGATCATCCTGCGCACGGCGGGCGCGTCGCGAACCAAACCGGAAATCAAGCGCGACTTCGAATATCTCATTCGGATGTGGGAGACCGTTCGCGACCTGACGCTGAAGTCCCAGGCGCCGACGCTGGTGTACGAGGAAGGCTCGCTGATCAAGCGGTCGCTGCGCGACCTCTACAACAAGGAAATCGACGAGATTCAGGTCGCCGGCGAGGCCGGTTACCGCGAAGCGCACGATTTCATGAAGATGCTGATGCCGACCCACACCCGGGCCGTGAAGCTGTATCGCGAGGGCCAGCCGCTGTTCTCGCGCATGGGCGTCGAGAGCCAGCTTGACGCGATGTTCTCGCCCACCGTGCAGTTGCGCTCGGGCGGATATATCGTCATCAACCAGACCGAAGCGCTGGTTTCCATCGACGTCAATTCCGGGCGGTCGACCCGCGAACATCACATCGAGGACACCGCGCTCAAGACCAATCTCGAGGCCTCCGAGGAAGTCGCGCGCCAGCTGCGACTGCGCGACCTGGCGGGGCTGATCGTCATCGACTTCATCGATATGGACGAGAAGCGCAACAACCGCTCGGTGGAACGCAAGCTGAGCGATTGCCTCAAGCACGACCGTGCCCGCATCCAGGTCGGCCGGATTTCGCATTTCGGGCTCTTGGAAATGTCGCGCCAGCGCATTCGCGCCAGCGTGCTTGAGAGTTCGACCGAACCCTGCCCGCATTGCGGCGGCAGCGGCCACGTGCGCTCGGTGTCGTCGGTTGCGCTGCAACTGCTGCGCGGCCTGGAAGAAGTGCTGATGAAAGGCGCGACGCACAATCTGGTGGTGCGGACCCGCACCGAGGTCGCGCTCTACGTGCTCAACCACAAGCGCGGCCATTTGCGCGATCTGGAGAACGGCTTCAAGGTCACGCTCGCGGTGATCGCCGATCCGACGGTCAACGGACAGCAGTCATTCGTCATCGATCGCGGTGAACAGGTTCACACGCTCGAGGCGGCCAAGGCCCTGCTCGCGGTCCAGGCCGCGACGGTGACCCCGGCGCCCGAGGAGCCGTTCGATGACGAGGACCCGACCGATCTCGACGTTGAAGTCGACGAGGATATCGAGGACATTTCCGAACCGGCACGTGCCGAGGATGCCGCGGAAGGTGACGCCGGCCGCCGGCGTCGGCGCCGACGGCGCCGGCGCGGACGCGGCGGCGAGCCGCGCGAAGGCGAAGCGCGCGACGTCACGGCCGCGATGGACGATCTGGAGCAGGCTGCCGGCCCATCCGAAGAGGGCGAGCGGCTTGACGCGCTCGAGGGCGAGGAAATCGATGGTGCCGAGGACGAAGCGGAGGAGCGCGACGGACCGGAGCGCGCCGACCAGTCCGACGACCGTCGGCCGCGGCGGCGCGGACGCCGTGGCGGTCGCCGCCGGCGCAGTGGCCATGAAGGGGCCGACGACGGCCCCGTGGCAGCGATTGCCGACGAATTCAATCCGCCGGCGGCGCCGGAAGTGGCAGAGGCCGTCGCCGATCTCGACCGGCCGGCTCCCGTGCCGGCGCCCCATGCGACCATAAGCCCGGCGCCCGAAACAGCGCCTGACGAGGGGCACGACGGCGAGCAGTCCGACAAGCCGCGTCGGCGTTCGACCATTCGCGAGAAGGTCACTTTCTTCTCCGAAGAGGAAGCGCCGGCTGGCGCAGCGCCGGTGGCACAGACGAGGGATCCGGAGACTGAACCGGCGCCGGAGGTCAGCACCGTGACGGAGCTTGCGCCCGACGCCTCAGAGCCCCGGCGCGCCGGCTGGTGGTCACGCCGCTTCGGCAATCGCGAATAGCCCAGGGCACAAACTATGCCGGCGCCGTCGACCCGCGGAGCCGGCGACCGTTTGGCCGGCATGTCGGCCGGACGGACCGCGCAAAATGCGGCCGCCCCTGCTCCCATCAGCCCGTTGTGACGGCGGTTTCCACGTCCGTGGGATCGACCGCGATACCCAATGCGGCGTTCAGGCGATCACGGTCGAGCTCGCCCTCCCACCACGACACCACCACCGTTGCGATGCCGTTGCCGGTAATGTTGGTCAGCGCCCGGCATTCGCTCATGAACTTGTCGACCGAAAACACGATCGCCATTCCCGGAACCAGCACCGGGTTCACCACCGACAGGGTCGCCGCCAGCGTGATGAATCCGGCTCCGGTGACGCCGCTTGCTCCCTTGGACGTCAACATCGCCACGACCAGGATGGTCAGCTGCTGATTTAGGGTCAGGTCCACGCCCAAGGCCTGGGCGATGAACAGCGTCGCCAATGTCATGTAGATGTTGGTGCCGTCAAGGTTGAACGAGTAGCCCGTGGGAACCACCAGGCCCACGACCGACTTCGAACAGCCGAGCCGCTCCAGCTTCTCCATCAGTTGCGGCAGCGCGCTTTCCGACGAACTGGTCCCGAGCACGATCAGCAGTTCATCCTTGATATAGGCGATGAACCTGAAGATGTTGAAACCGACTATCCGCGCGATCAGCCCGAGCACCACCACCACGAACAGCACCGCCGTCAGGTAAAACAGCACGATCAGGCCGGCCAGATTGCCCAGTGCCGCGGGACCGTACTTGCCGACCGTATAGGCCATGGCGCCGAATGCCCCGAACGGGGCCGCCTTCATGACGATCGCGATCACGCCGAACACCGCATGGGCGACGTCGTCGATCAGGTCGCGCACGGTGTGGCCCCGCTCGCCCAGCGCCATCAGCGAAAACCCGAACAAGATCGCGAACAGCAGAACCTGAAGGATGTCGCCGCGCGCAAAAGCACCGACCACGCTGTCAGGAATGATGTTGAGAACGAAGTCGACCGACTTCTGGGCCTCCGCCTGCTTCACGAAGGACGCGACCGCGGCCGCATCAGGTTTGGCTGCCAGTCCATGGCCGACCGGGATCAGATTTCCGATGATCAATCCGATCAGGAGCGCAAAGCTCGAGACGATCTCGAAATAGACCAGAGCCTTGATACCGACCCGGCCGACCTTCCTCGCGTCCTGGATATGGGAGATGCCCGACACCACGGTGCAGAAGATGATCGGCGCGATCACCATCTTGATCAGCTTGATGAAGCCGTCGCCGAGCGCCTTGATCCACTCGTTCGTCGCGAGTTGAGGATCGAGCCACCCGACCACCACGCCCAGGCCGATCGCGATCAGCACCTGGATGTACAGAATCTTGTACCAGGGCCGCGCCGCCTTGACGGGTGCGTTCGGCGTCGTCGTTGCTGCCATGTCGTCTCCCCCATTCGGTTTTTTTCGCCGGCCTTACCCTATACGCTTCGGCCGTCATGCCAACGGCTATGAACCGTGTCGTCGCCAATTTTCGAACCCTGGAAAGCCGCGCCGGCAATTGCGCACTTCCCGCGGCTTTCGATGGACATTGCCTGCGCGTTGCAACCGGCAACAAGTCGCAGTTGGACCGCCGTCAGAACGCGGCGCTGGCCAGCCACCGGGTGATGCGCGCGACCGCCGTGCGCATATCATCGGTCGAGCGCGCATAGCTCAGGCGAATGAAGGAACGGCCATGGACCGGGTCGAAATCGACCCCCGGCGTTGCGGCCACATGCGCCTCCTCCAGCATCCGCCTGGTAAAGTCCAGGCTGTCGGGGCTGAATTTGGAGATATCGGCATAGAGGTAGAACGCGCCGTCGGCCGGAAGGAAGCGATCGAGACCGGCCCCGGGCAGGCCCTCGATCAGGACCTTGCGGTTGTCCTCGTAGCTGCGCTTGACCGCGTCCATCTCCAGCCGACCGTCGAATGCCGCCTCGGCCGCGATCTGCGAGAGTTTCGGCACCGAGATCGCAAGATTCTGTTGCAGCCGCTCGATCGGCCGAACCAGCGGCTCGGGGGCGACCAGCCATCCCACCCGCCACCCGGTCATGCAGAAATATTTCGAGAACGAATTGATGACCATCGCTCGCGCCGACAACTGCGCCGCCGTAACGGCCGGGAAGGCATAGTCGAGGCCGTGATAGATCTCATCCGAGATGAAGCGGATCCCTTCCCCGTCGGCCGCGGCGAGCAGGTCGGTCAGCGCCCGACGCGTCATCATCGTTCCCGTGGGATTGGCGGGACTGGCGACGAGCACGCCCTTGAGCGGTGTTTTGCGGTGCACGGCCAGCAGCATGTCGCCGGTCAACGCATGCCGGGTGTCGTGGTGGGTCTCGATCAGGACCGGTTCGCAACCCAGCGCAGTCAGAATGTGACGGTAGGGCGGATAACCCGGGACCGTCACCGCGACCCGGTCGCCCGGCTCGAACATCGACAGGAACGCTAGGATGAAGGCACCGGACGAGCCGGTGGTCACCACGATCCGCTCGGGATCGACTTCGCAATCGTAGGTCTCGCGATAGTGACGGGCGATGCGGGCGCGGAGCGAATCAAGCCCCAGTGCCGACGTATAGTCGATGTGTCCGCGGTCGAGGGCCGCGCGCGCCGCCGCCAGCGCGGCCGCCGGCGCCGGCGCCGCCGGCTGGCCGACCTCCATGTGAATCACATGACCGCCGGACGCTTCGATTCGGGCGGCGGCGGCCATGACGTCCATCACCATGAATGGCGGGACGTCGCTGCGGCGCGACGCCGAAAGGGCCCAGGAGGCGTCAAATTCTGATTTCAGGTCCGGCATCGCACACGTCTGTTCCTGTTGCAGATTTCACGGGGCGGCGCGACCCCGGGACGGCAAATCAGGCCCCCCGCGCCGCGCTGTTGCCGCATTCAAACGCTTCTAAGGCGGGAGTCACGGCCACCGCTGAAGCCGTATCATACCCGCAGGGCGGTTAGGAATTGCCGACGGCACGCGGTCGTGGCAAACCGGCCCGGATGCCGCAACCGGCCGGTCCGGGCTGACACGCGCCCGGCAGACCGAACCGCCGACGAGGACGACAAGACGCGATGGTTGCCTTGCCTGACCTGCCCGCTCGACTGCGCCGTCCTCCGCCGCTGGCGGGCCGCAGCATGGCGCGCGGCCGCTGGTCGGTGCCTGGTCGGCTGATGGCGCTCCTGACCGCCGCCACGATGGCCGCGGGTCCGACCGCCGCGCCGGCCCAGCAGGCCAAGGGACCCCCGACGCTGCGGGACGCCGAGATCGAGCAGCTGTTGAAGGACTATACGCGCCCGATCCTGCATGTCGCAGGCCTTGAAAAACAGAACATCCAGATCACGATCATCAACGACCGGTCGTTCAACGCCTTTGTCGCCGACGGACGGCGCATTTTCATCAATTTCGGCGCGTTGATGGACGCGAAGACCCCCAACGAGATCATCGGCGTGCTCGCCCACGAAACCGGGCATCTCGCCGGCGGTCACCTGGCGAAGCTGCACGAACAGCTCGCCCAGGCGCAGACCCAATTGATCATCGCGACGCTGCTCGGCATCGGCGCCCTGGCGGCGGGCGCGCGCAGCTCGAACGGCGCCGGGGATATCGGAGCGGCGGCGCTGAGCGCGCCGCAATCGATAATCATGCACACCCTGCTGGCCTATCAGCGCCAGCAGGAGGAAAGCGCCGATAAGGCCGGCGTCAAGTTCCTCACCGCCACCGGGCAGTCGGCGAAGGGCATGTACGACACCTTCAAGCGCTTCTCCGACCAGATACTCTACTCGAGCCAGGGTACCGACCCCTACCTGGTGTCACATCCAATGCCGGCGGAGCGCGTTGCCGCGCTCGAGCAGCTGGCGCGGTCGAGCCCCTATTGGGACAAGAAGGACGATCCGGCGCTGCAGCTGCGCCATGACCTGATGCGCGCCAAGATCTCCGGCTTCATGGACCGCCCCGACACGGTTGCCCGCAAATATCCGACCGGCAACGACAGTCTGCCGGCGCGATATGCCCGCGCCATCGCGACCTACCGTCACGGCGATCTTCGCGTTGCCCTCGCCCTGATCGACACCCTGCTTCACGATCAGCCGAACAATCCGTACTTCTACGAACTCCGCGGCCAGGCGCTGCTGGAAGGCGCCAAACCGCTGGAGGCCATTGCCCCCCTGCGCAAGGCCGTGCAACTGTCCAATAACAACCCTCTCATCGAGATGTTACTTGGTCAGGCGCTGGTTGCGGCGGATACTCCCGCCTACGCTGACGAAGCGATTACGATTTTGCGCGCCGCGCTGGCGAAAGAACCGGAAGCCGCCCTTGGCTATACGCAGCTCGCCATGGCTTATGGCCACAAAGGCAATTTGGCGGAAGCCGATCTTGCCTCTGCCCAGGCCGCTTTTCAGCGCGGCGACAGCAAGACCGCGCGCGACCTCGCCTCCCGTGCCAAGACCCGGTTCGCCATCGGTACACCCGGATGGGTCAAGGCCGACGATATCGTGGCATCCAAGCCAATGCCGGGTCAGAAACGCGAGTGACAGTGACCGGGGCGATGAAACGATGGAGACCCCGGCGTGCGCCGATGGTATCGGGTAAGTTCGATTTGGACCAGGCGGCGAACACTCTCGTCGTTGCGCTATACTCGTTTTGATCCGCCGCGCGCCGGCGCGACCGGTTTGCCGCCACTCAGGAGATTGCTGATGCCATCGCTTCGAAAATTCCTTCCGGCGCTGTTCGCCGCGACTTTTGTCTTCGGCTTGACGCTGCCCGCAAGCGCGCAGTCGTTCACGGACGCCCAGCGTGGCGAGGTGGAGCAGATCATCAAGAACTATCTGGTCGCCCATCCCGAACTGCTCGAGGAAATGTCGGCCGAGCTGAGCAAGCGGCAGCAGGCCGCCGATGCCGAGAAACACCAGGCCGCGGTGAAGAAGGACGCCGAGACCATCTTCAATTCGCCGCGCGGGGTGACGGTCGGCAACCGCAGCGGCGATGTCACCTTCGTCGAGTTCTTCGACTACAATTGCGGCTACTGCAAACGGGCGATGAGCGACATGCTCGACCTGATGAAGTCGGATCCGAAATTGCGCGTGGTGCTGAAGGAGTTTCCGGTGCTAGGGCCCGGCTCGGTCGAGGCAGCCCAGGTCGCGGTCGCGGTGCGCATGCAGGATCCGTCGGGCAAGAAATATCTCGATTTCCACCAGAAACTGCTGGGCGGCCATGGCCAGGCCGACAAGGCCCGCGCGCTCGCAGCCGCCAAGGAGGCGGGCCTCGACATGGCGCGGCTGGAAAAGGACCTTGCCAGCCCCGAGGTGAAGGCGACGCTGGATGAGAATTACCGGCTCGCCGAGAGCATGGGCCTGAACGGCACGCCGAGCTACGTGATCGGCAATCAGGTGGTGGTCGGTGCGATCGGCCTTGAAGGGCTCACCCAAAAGATCAGCGAGGCGCGCTGCGGCAAAACGGCGTGCTGAGGATTTCTGCGACCCTGCCACCCCGATGCCCGTGCCGGTGATTGGGCACGGGCGGCGGTCGGGTCATATTGCACCATTGCATCGTCGCGATTCCCGGCGGCGGCAGCCACCGGGAGCTTCGCCACACTCTTTAAGATTGGTTAACCTTCACTATCCGACTGTTTCGGCAAGGCTTTTGTGAGCCAAATGAAAGATTTAGGTGGGAATACCGGGGCTCTTGAGGCTTCCCCTCGCCCGACAGGTTACATATAACCCGGCCCGAGAACCCGCCCATTGAGGCGGCGCCCGGAATTGGCTGGAGCAGTCTGGATCATTGATGGCAACGACGATTTTCGTCCTTAACGGCCCAAACTTGAATCTGCTCGGCACGCGTGAGCCGGAGAAATACGGTTACGCGACGCTGGCTGATGTCGAGGCACTGTGTCGCGACACCGCTGCTAAATTCGGTCTCGCGGTCGACTGCCGACAGTCCAACCGCGAAGGCGAGTTGATCGATTTTGTGCACGAGGCCGGCGCCAAGAAGGCCGCGGGCCTTATCATCAATGCCGGCGGCTATTCCCACACATCGATCGCACTGCACGACGCGCTCGCGGCGGTCAATGTCCCGGCCGTCGAGGTTCACGTCACCAATATTCACGCCCGCGAACCCTTCCGGCATCACTCCTTCGTCGCCAAGGCGGCGTTCGCAAGCCTCGCTGGCTTTGGCGTCGACGGCTACCGGCTCGCGATCATTGGCCTCGCCGCCAGAATTGGCGCTCCGGCGAGCGCTTGAAGCCTATTTGCAATTACAGACGTTCGGATCGACATCATGGCCCGTCAGGCTCAACCCAAAACCTCCACATCAAATCAAGCCGGAGCAAAGCTCACCGATGAGCGTGAACTCATTCGCGATCTCGCCGCCCTGCTCGATCAAACCAATCTGACCGAAATCGAAATCGAGCGTGCCGGCCTGCGCGTGAGGGTGGCGCGCAACGTCACGTCCTCCGCGTTTCTGCCGGCCGCGGCCGCGCCCGCGGCGGCGGCTCCGGCAACGGCCGCCTCTGAGGCGGCGAGCGTAGCCGACGTGTCCAAGCATCCGGGCGTGGTGCCCTCGCCCATGGTGGGAACCGCCTATCTCGCATCCGAACCGGGCGCGAAGCCCTTCATCGAGGTCGGAAGCAAGGTCAAGGCCGGGGAGACGCTGCTGATCATCGAGGCGATGAAGACCATGAACCAGATTCCGGCGCCACGTGCCGGAACTGTCACGCAAATCCTGGTCGAGGATGGCCAGCCGGTGGAGTACGGCGAGCCGCTGGTCGTCATCGAGTAGCGATGACAAGGCTTCGGCGCCCGCGGAGGTTGTGACGTTTGCAGCAGACTTGCAGCGAGTGCTTGCAGCGAACGTCGACGTCAGACCGCACGAGCATAGCTAAGATGGTAGTGTCCCTTTGGTTCTAACGTTCGTATGAGCGGTCGCTGCAAAGGGGTACGAACGTTAGGACCGGGACACAAGGATGTTCGACAAGATACTCATAGCCAACCGCGGCGAGATCGCGCTGCGCGTGCTGCGCGCCTGCAAGGAGCTCGGCATCGCCAGCGTCGCGGTTCACTCCACCGCCGACGCCAACGCCATGCATGTGCGGCTTGCGGATGAAAGCGTCTGCATTGGCCCGCCGCCGTCGAAGGACAGCTACCTCAACATCCCTGCCCTGCTCGCGGCTTGCGAGATCACCGGCGCCGACGCGGTGCATCCGGGCTACGGCTTCCTGTCGGAAAACGCCCGCTTCGCCGATATCCTCGCCGATCACAACCTGCATTTCATCGGGCCCAAGGCCGACCACATCCGCCTGATGGGCGACAAGATCGAAGCGAAGAAAACCGCGATCAAGCTCGGAATCCCGGTCGTGCCCGGCTCGGACGGTGGGGTCGGCCCCGATGACGACGCCTTGGCGATCGCCAGGAAGATCGGATTTCCCGTGCTGGTGAAGGCGGCCGCCGGCGGTGGCGGCCGCGGCATGAAGGTCGCGCAGACCGAAGCCGACCTCGCGCTGGCGCTGTCGACCGCCCGTAACGAAGCCAAGTCCGCGTTCGGCGACGCGACCGTCTACCTGGAGAAATACCTCACCAAACCGCGCCACATCGAGATCCAGATTCTCGGTGACGGGCGCGGCGGTGCCATTCATCTCGGCGAGCGCGACTGCTCGTTGCAGCGTCGCCATCAGAAGGTATGGGAGGAAGGCCCCTCGCCGGTGCTCGACGCCACCGAACGCACGCGGATCGGCGAGATCTGCGCCAAGGCGATGCGCGAGATGAAGTATCTCGGCGTCGGCACGATCGAATTTCTTTACGAGGACGGCGAGTTCTATTTCATCGAAATGAACACCAGAATCCAGGTCGAGCACCCGGTAACCGAGATGATCACGGATATCGACCTCGTGCTGGAGCAGATCCGCGTCGCCGCCGGGGGCGAATTGCCGGTCACGCAGAACGAGATCGTCATCAGCGGGCACGCGATCGAGTGCCGCATCAATGCCGAGAATCCGGTGACCTTCCGGCCGTCGCCCGGCAAGATCCTGCAATATCATCCGCCGGGCGGCCTTGGCGTCCGCATCGATTCCGCGGCCTATCAGGGCTACGTGATCCCGCCCTACTACGATTCCATGGTCGGCAAGCTGATCGTGCACGGCAAGACCCGCGCCGAATGCCTGATGCGGTTGCGGCGCGCGCTCGACGAGATGGTGGTCGACGGCGTCGAGACCACGTTGCCGCTGTTCCGCGCGCTGGTGCGCGAGCCCGAAATCATCGACGGCGACTATCACATCCACTGGCTGGAAAACTATCTGGCGCGGGGCCCTGCGGCTTCCAGCTGAGGCGAACCGTCCGTCGCGCGGGGCGGCCGACGCGGCAATCGCGCCCGGCCCCCGCGCCTGCTATAAAATGCCATGACGTTGCGCGACTCCACGCCAGAGATTACCGCCGAGGTGTTGCTGCGCGCCTACGCCTGTGGCATCTTTCCGATGGCGGAGAGCGCGGTCGATCCCACCATTTTCTGGGTCGAGCCGGAGCAGCGCGGCATCATTCCGCTGCGCGGATTGCATGTCTCGTCCCGGCTTGCGCGCACCGTGCGCGGCGACCGGTTCAGGGTGACGGTTAATACCGCGTTCCGGCGCGTCATCGACGGCTGCGCCGCTCCGGCTGCGGGCCGCGAGGAGACCTGGATCAACCATCGGATTCGCGACCTCTACACCGCGCTCCACGACATGGGCCATTGCCACAGCGTCGAGGTTTGGCGCGGCGGCGATCTCGTCGGCGGGCTCTACGGCGTCAGCCTGGGCCGCGCCTTCTTCGGCGAAAGCATGTTCCACCACGAACGCGACGCGTCCAAGGTCGCGCTGGTGCATCTGGTGGCGCGACTGATCGCGGGCGGCTTCACGCTGCTCGACACCCAGTTCGTTACCGAACACCTGAGGAGCCTCGGCGCCGTCGAGGTGCCGCGCGTGCGCTATCTGGCGCTGCTCGATGCGGCGCTGAAGGGCACCGCCGATTTTGCCGCCCTTCCGACCGACCGCGCCTTGAGCGGCCGTGAGGCGCTCGAGATCGTCTCCGGCGTCTGAAGCCGGACGTATTCGAGATCGAGACGTATCGGCGGATTTATCCGCGGCAGGGAATGATACGATGGCCTTCCAAGTGCCGGCGGCTGCCGCCCTGGCGCGGAATCCGGATCAGGAAGATTTCTCCGCCAACGCGTCGATCGTCTGCGCGTTGAAGCAGTACTCCTCGTAGTGCTGCGCCGCGGTATTGGCCTTCAGGTCGCGGTCGCA
>JBKQQE010000274.1:0-16430 GCA_052326245.1 Xanthobacteraceae bacterium
CCGACGGCCCATCATGGATCGACCTCGCCGAGATTCGCGTCAACACAACGGAATCACGGTTCGCCGCAGGTCTCAACCGACTTTTGCAACAAAATCTGCCGTCTTCGGAAATTGGCATCCGCAAACGGCGACCGGACTGGTTGCCGCGACCATCGTCTACCTGTTCGTGTGGGACTTCTTCCAATACTGGTTTCATCGCGCGGTCCATGCGTCGGCCTTGCTGTGGCCCGTTCACGCGCTTCATCACGACGACGAGAACGTCAATTGGTCGACATCGCAGCGAACGACCATCTGGTCGGTCGTGATCGTGTTTTTCTCAGTCAACCTTCCGACCGTGATGATCTGCGGACTTCAGTTGCTTCCGCTCGCCGCAGCCTATGTGTTTTTCAAGGGATTCGGCCTTTTCAACCACGCCAATATTCGCATCAATCTCGGTCCGCTGACGCCCGTCATTTCCGGCCCGCAATTTCATCGGCTTCATCATGGGCGCGACGGCGAGTATTTCGATAAGAATTTTGCGGCGTTTTTTCCCGTCATCGATATCATTTTCGGTACTTACAGGAAGCCGTTGCCGGACGAGTATCCGGCGACCGGGCTTTCGGACCGCGGTCCGGCGACCTTGAGCTTGGTTCAAATCCTGCGTGCCACGCTCGGAATGGCGGCCGACCAGAACGCGAACGGTGCTGCCGAAGCGGCGAGCCAGACGCCGGTAGCGACAGGCATCTGAGCATCCTCAATGATTCGTGAGCACGTGCCCTGGTATTGTTACTGCTGCTCGCGCGGCGCAGCGAGCTGCAGCCGTCTCACGGGGACGCCGACGTAAGTGCCAGCCCTCTCCAGCGACCTGGTGACCACCCCGCCAGCGCCCACGATGACGTCGTCGGCAACCGTGCATCTGTCGATCACCGTCGATCCGGCGCCCAACAAGACGAAAGATCCGATGGTGCAACTGCCAGCCACCGTGGCGTTGACGGACACATGCGCGTATCCGCCAACCGTGCAGTCGTGTTCGACCACGGCGCCGGTATTGACGATGCAACCGGGACCGAGCTTCGATTGCGGACCCACATGGGCGTGATGTCCCACAAAGGTGCCCGGCCCGATCTCAGCTCCCACGCCGACCGTGGCCGTCGGCGCGACGAGAATTGCCGCCGGCAACAACATCCGGGAAATCCAGCGCATCTGTTCGTGCCGCGCGCGGTTGTCGCCCGCGGCGGCAATGCACCGCCACCCGGCCGGAAGCGGGCCGTCATATTTCGCGTGCACGGGGAAGCCGGCGAAAGCTTCTCCGTCGCGTGCGGTCGGCTCCAGAAACCTCAGCTCTTGAAATCCAGACGCGATCGCCACGTCGGCAATGCTGTGGGCGTGCGTTCCAAAGCCGACTATCAGAAGGCCTCTGGTCGCGGTCATGATGCCGAAATCTTCTCATCGGAAGCGGGGCCGGCGATTTCAGAAAGCACTTGCAAATGGTCGTTGACCACGTCGCGCCACGTTCGGCGCGCCAAGGATCGATACACCTCTGTCTGTGCGCCCAGAAGTTCCGCGCGGTTCTGCAGCGCCCAGTGGATCCGCTCCGCCATGTCCTGCCATGAATAAGGGTCGAACAACATCTTCTGCTGCAGCTCCGGAACGGTAACGACCTCCTGCGTAACCGGTATCCGGGCCATCACCACCGGCGTCCCGACCGACAGCGCCTCCGACAACGTAAACGGGCACCCGCCTTCGCTCAGGCTGGGATTCACCGCGAGATCGGCCAGCGCGTAGCAGGCGGCGAGTTCCGTCACCGTGAGATCACGGAGGCACAGAACATGTTTGTCAAGACCATGGTCGGCGATGAATGCCCGAACCTCAGCGTCGTCCAGCGGATTCCCGGTCAGGATCAGCTTCTGCCCGATCAATCTTTCCTTGAGCAAATAGTCGTAGGCCCTCAACAGGCTGACGACGTTTTTCGACGGCCTGAATTGGCTCGCATAAAAAATGAAATTGACGGACGTATTGAGGAAAGACGCGGTATAGGCGCTGTTGGTGGATTTTCCCAGCGCAACTGCCAGCTGTGACCTGGCGTAGGCGCGGCCGACGGCCTCGTCGTCAAAGGATCCGGCGATCTTCACCCAGGGGCCGAGGTCGATCACCGCGTGAGGCACGACGTACACGTCGTCGGGGCGGACACCGAGCAGGTCGACCAGCGTCGTCCACTTTACGTGGTTGCTGTAGGTCACGAACTTCTCGCCGGTGCTGATGGCTTGCCGACAAGCATCGAAGACGTCCACCGCCCGCTGATCGAGCGCTCGCGCGAAACCGACCGGAAACTCCGCCGGAACGAGATCCGGCACGCACATCAGGCGCGGAGCATCGATCTCGTTGAATGAAGGCCAGAACGCGGTCGGACTGTACCAGGCATGGACATGGTCCAGCGTCTTGATCTTGGCGAGAAGCAGACGCTCCTCCTGCGCCAGCATGGCGTCATAGATGCGGGTCGTCAGGGCAACGCGGCCCGGCCGCGGCGCGCCAAAGCCGCGCCGAAGCCAGCGACGTGCCCGGGCGCGCACGGCCGGACGGGCGCGGTTCGCCTTCCGCGCCGCGATCGATACCGCAAATACCGGAATCGCCAGGACCGCAAGGAATGCGATGTAGACCGACAACAGCGCAAACGGGACGATGTTGCGCGTCCCGACGAGTCGTTGTTCGATCCAGGCGATGTGGAGGCGCGCGAGGCGGGGCACGTATCCCTCTTTCCCCACCCGTCGCCGGGATCTGATCCGCGCTTTCCGCAGGAATTCGTAGCCGCGGAGCAGGGTCGGCTCCTTGGCGGGCGAGACGATTTCAAAGCTGCTGCTTTCGACCTGTTCGGCCCGGCAAAGTTCGATCAACTCGTTGCGCAGCCAGCTCGGGCAGGCCACGAGCACGCGAATGTCCTCTCTGTCCGACGCGGCGCCGAGGAACGCCGCCAGATATCGCCCCAGGCCCTGGCTTTGCAGCTTCGTGCGCGGCGGATACGCCAGATAGATCCCGAACACCTTCACAGACATTCGCTTACTGCCATCCAATATTGCTGTGCCGCCAGCGGCGGATCGCCCGCCTGCGGCGACAACACCGGCACCCGCCGGACCCTCTCGGTGACAACGCCGGCAAACTGCTTCGCGTCCCGCGCGGCCAACTCGGACGTCACCAGCACCCGCTCCGCGCGACGCGCAACCACAATCGGCGCCATCTCCCGAACTCCAGCCGGCGGCTGCGCATGGCGCTGCGGATAGCTGTCAACCAGCAGAACATAGGGCCGAACCGGCAGCAACGGCGCCTGCAGCCGATCCGAAACGAGAAACCACAGGTCGCAGTCGTAGAACTGCTTGATGCCGTCGTCCGGGAACAGATAGCGATTGGCATCCGCGGACCAGTCGTCATAACCGGCGTAGTACATGGCGCGGCGGGCAACGATGCCGCTGATGTACCGCCAGACGCAGGGTCGGCTCGTCACGCCATCCGGCAATTCGACATCGGACGCTCGATCGTCCGAGCCCGCCCGATCCGGACGCCCGACGACGACTTCAACGTTCTCGCCGAATTGCGTGCCTCCGGCGCGAAGCGCAGCGGCGACAGTCCCGGCCAGACGATCCGACTCGTGATCGTGCGCGGGCGCAAGAACGGCAACGCGCTTCGTACGTTGCAGGATCGCGGGCTTGGCAACCGACCGCGCCTCGTCGAGCCCGGCGACGATGCGAGCCATCCCCCGCTCCCAGAACGGGCGGCAACGTTCCGGCGCCATAGGCGCGAGCAGGCGGCGCTGCGAGCTGCGAACCTGCTCGATGAAGCCCCGGTCATCGTTCAGAATCCGCCTGATCTTTCCTTGCGCCTGTGCGATGGAGGTGCAGCGTCCCGGCAGGTCCTTCCCGCCCAACCTGTCCAGCAGTCCGCCCGACATGAATACCAGCGGCATGCCGGCATTTACCGCCTCGAACGGATGGTAGTGGACGTGGTTCGGCTCGCTCGAGTGATAAAACATCACCCGAAATCCCGACATGTTTCTGCGATGCTCCTCGGCCGTGACGAAGCCCAGCACCTGCGGGTCGCCGACCGCCAGCGGTTGCGAGCCGCCGATGACGTAGTCGAATTCGGAAAACTCGGTTCTGAACTCTTGATAGATCGCCGCATAGTAAGGATTGGTCCTGATCTCGGGGCACACGAAGAACAGCTTCTTCGTCGTCCCCGTCCAAACAGGCGGCGGCCCTTCAGGGGCCAGTCCGAGGGGCAGATGGACTCTCCGGCTGCGAAGGTCGCGCCGCTCAATGTCGCCGAGCTGATCGTAAGCTTCGCCGAACCAGAACCGAGAACCAAGCTTGCGGATATCCTTCCAGGCCGAGCCGTTCCAGGCGAATTGCAGATTGCGGCTGTAGCTCGTGGAACCGACGATGCCATAGGCCCGCCAGATCGCCGCCCCCGAAAAATGCTTCGCCAAGCTCGACAACAAGTCGACATGGTGAAGAATAAAGAATGCGATGTCGAAATGCCTGTTCGCGATGCTCCAGACGTCGGCGGGTGGCCCCGCGTACCAGTCGGCGGCGTTCAAGGCCGCGAGGTCCGAAGGCGGAATCGACAAATTTTCGTCTTCCGAGAAGTCGATCGAAGCGCTGCGGAAGCCCACATCGGATGGAATCTTCTTGGGCAGGAAGATCTCCTCGAAACCCAGTGATTTCAACATGGGAATTTCGAACTTGCGCGCGGTCGTGTGGTTGAGAAGCCACAACACCCTTCGGGACCTGGTACTCGCCATGGGAACTGCGCAACGTCGGTTGATGAGGTTTCGAGTTTTGAAGGAAGGTCGGACTCGGGCGACTATGCCTCTACCGGGAAATGATCAGTCTAGGCGCCTCGTCTGCTCGAGAAATCGACGGCTATCATGGATCTGCGCGAGCCGTAATATTGCCGGATGGCCTCGCAGATCTGGTCGACGTCCGACTCCGATAGTCCGGGGAAACTCGGCAGATTGATGCCCCGCGCCGAAAGCGACTCCGCCACCGGAAAATGCAGCCCCGACGCGTACGGCGGCAGGATGTGAGCAGGATGAAAGAACGGCCGCGTTTCGATTCCGGCCAGTCGAAGAGCGTTCCTCAGCCCATCGCGCTCCGCAGCATCCTTGGCAAGCACGGAATACAACCACCACGACTGACGGTTGTCCTTCGGCTCGTGCTGCAGTGTTACCGGGATCCCGGACAGCCTCTCGTTGAACCAGGCCGCAATCTGCCTTTTCATGCCCAAAATCTGCTCGGCCTGTTCGAGCTGGGCGACTCCGATCGCTGCACAGATGTTGGTCATTCGATAATTGTAGCCGATGACCTCGTGCCAGTACTCGCGGGTCGGCGACACGCCTTGCGTCTTCAGGCGATGAGCCGTGGAAAACAGCTGCGAGTTGTTGGTCGCGATCATGCCGCCCTCGCCGGTCGTGATCGTCTTGTTGCCGAAGAAGCTGAAGGTTGCGATGTCTCCGAAGCTGCCCACATGTTTATCGCGGTAATAGGTGCCGAACGCCTCGGCGCAATCTTCGATCAGATAAAGATTGTGGGCTCGGCAGATTGACTGAAGCTCGTCCATCTCGCACGCTGCGCCGTAGAGATGGACGGCCAGCACCGCCTTGGTATTGGCCGTGATCTTTCGTCGAACATCGACCGGGTCCATCTGCCACGTGCTCTGTACGGCATCGACGAAGACCGGCTTGGCTCCGGCATGAACGATCGCATTGACCGACGCGACGTAGGTCAGGGTCGGAACGATCACCTCGTCGCCAGGGCCGAGCCCCAGCGCGGCCAGCGCAAGATGAAGCGCGACGGTGCCGTTGCACGCGGTCGCGGCGTGGCGAATCCCGACAAATCTTTCAAAACCGGACTCGAACCGGGATACGAACTCGCCACGGGACGAAATCCAACTCGAATCCAGGCACTGATTGACGTAGAGCTTTTCGGCTCCGTTCAAATACGGCTTGTAAAGCGGAATCATGCCTCCCCCGATCAGGAATTTCGCAACGAACCTAACCGCGCACAGGCAGGACCACAAGCTTGTTGCGCCGATTTGACCACGTCGCCGCGGCAGGTTGCGGCGTACGCTTCGGCTCGGACCGCCGAATAGCGTTCGGCAGAGGGCAATGTCGAGGGCAAGACCGGGTTTCCCGCAGGGAGGAGCACGGGGGCGATTCAAACAGACGCCGTCGCGCCGGGGGGTGAAATGAACGAGTTCCTGAGCGCGGCCTCTAGTTCCAGAAGCTGCGCGGCGCTCAGCCTTTCCGATGCGACAGCCTCTCTCATCACGTTCCCGACCAGCAGCCTCATCGTTTCCGCCATTGCCGCCGAATGCACCGTGGCCGCGGTTACAGAGCCAGGCCATCGGCGACGCAACGCCAGCGGCTCGGGGTGCAGAATCGTATCAGCGTGAAGCATCCAGCGCAGGATGGTATCGGCATCGGACATGATCGGCAAAGTCAGGTCGAATGCGGCGTGCTTCTGGTAGAGCTCTCGTGAAAACACTACCTGTGTACTGCTCAGGGTCCAGCGGGCCGCAAATTGCAGCAGGGCATCCGGCGCGGGCAGTACCGTTTCTCGCTCCGGCCGCCAGTACATCTCAGGGTTCTGGCCGGCGTGGTCAATCAGGCACGTGCCGAAGCAAAGCAGTCTGGCGCCCCTGTAGCGATCGAAAAGCGAGGCTGCCACCGCCAGCAACCCGGGCAGCGCGATGTCGTCGTCTTGAAGGATGAAGATGAATCGACCTCTGCTCGCCGCAACGGCTTTGTTCCAGTTGGCGCCCATTCCCAGATTGCGATCATTGCGAAAGATACGCAGATACGGGGACCGGATGCCTTGAAGGTAGGACCATGTTTCATCTTGGGAGCAGTCGTCGCCCACCAGGACTTCGAACGGTTCGAAACCGGTTTGCCCAAGGGCGGAAGCAACGGCCCGCCGCAGCAGTGCGACCCGATTGAAGGTCGGAATGACGATGCTGAAAGAGACCGATTCAGAACTCATGGTCGTAGAAATCTCGGCTTTGAAATCCAATGCCGCCGATGATGCCATTCGAACCGTCGAAACGTCAAACCGGCCGGGGGCATTTGGCCCTCTCTCGCCCTGCTTGGGGGACCAATCCGGTTGTTCAAGAAACCCGGGATCCGGAAGCCCCGGGGCGCGCTTTGATCCGGGATCGCGGCCTTCTGTAAGGCGCGAGCCCGCGCGGCGCGCGAGTGACCGGTCGAACCGACAGCGCGGGCAAGACGCAGGAGCTCTTCGGCGAGAACATCACCGCCGCGACGAACTGAGGGTTGCGCCGGACGACGCCGCCCGCCCTACTCCGGCAGGCCGGCGTCCTTGAGCGCGGCCACCATGGCATCTCGAATTTCCCGGGACCGCACCGGGAACGTCCGCGGAACGAGGGAGGCACGAAAGCCCGGATGCAGCTTGACGAGCTGCGCGACCGTGTCGCGCGCCTCCGCGGCACGGCCGGAACGGATGGCGTTGACGATGTAGGCCGCGAGCGTGTGGGTGTCGGCCGCGACCCGGACCGACTTCAACGCCGACGCGCAGCCTTCCTCGAACCGGCCCAGGCAGAACAGCGCGAACGCGGCGCCAGTCCAGACGCCGGCCCGCCAGGGATCCAGCGGGCTCAGCCTGATCATGCGCTCGAAGCTGTCGACCGATCGCGCCGGCTCGCCGCACAGCAGCATGATCCAGCCCCGCGCATGCCACGCAACGGCGAGATTGGCATTCAGCGCGATGGCCTCGTCGACCATTGCCGCGCCGCGGTCGTATTCGTGCCCCAGATAGGTCAGCACATGGCCGCTGAGCGCCAGCGTGTAGGCGTCGTCGCCGGCCGCCCTGACCGCGAGATTGGCGAGCCGGATCGCCTCCGCAAGCAGCGCGGCGGTGAGCGGAACGCCGCCGCGGGACTGCTGCAGCAGATACGTCCAGGCAGCCATGGCAGAGGCGGCGCCGAACCGCGGATCCAGCTCGACGGCCTTGGCAAAAAGCTCGCGCGCCTGCGGCGCCGTCCGGACGCTGCGGCCCTGCGCCAGGCCGCGCAGGTAGTAGTCATAGCTGTCGAGGCTGGTGGTCGGCTTCGCCACCGCGCGCTGGATCTCGGCCTGCTCCAGCTTCGGCGCGATCAAACCGATCACGCCCATGGTGACCTGATCCTGCAGGCCGAACACGTCCTCGAGCGTGCCGTCGAACTTGTCGGCCCAGAGATGGCGATCGGTGGCGGCTTCGATCAGCTGCCCGGTGATGCGCACCCGGTTGCCGGCCTTGCGCACGCTGCCCTCGAGCACGTAGCGCACGCCGAGCTCGCGCCCCACCTTTTTGACGTCGACCGGCTTGCCCTTGTAGGTGAAGGAGGAATTGCGGGCGATGACGAACAGCGACTTGAAGCGCGACAGCGCGGTGATGATGTCCTCGACGATGCCGTCGGCGAAATAGTCCTGGTCCGGATCGCCGCTCATGTTCTGGAACGGCAGCACGGCGATCGAAGGCTTGTCGGGGACCTGCAGGGCGGGCGCGGCGTCCGGCGCCGCACCGGCGCGCGGGGGAGCCTCGGCGGGCGCGGCGGCACGCACCGCAAAGACGCGCACCGGCCGCGTAATGTTCTTGACCTGCTGCTCGCCGCGATCGTCGAAGGCGGCCGCGACCTTGCCCTCGACCTCGGCGTGGATCTTGCCCGATATCAGGATCCCGCCCGGCTCGGCCAGCGCCTCCAGGCGCGCGGCGATGTTGACGCCCTCGCCGTAGACGTCGCCGCCGTCCTCGACGATGACGTCGCCGAGGTTGAGGCCGATCCGCAGCCGCAGCGCGCCATCCGTCGTCCCAAGCTTGTCCTGGATCGCGAGCGCGCAGCGCAGCGCCGCGATCGGGCTGGCGAATTCAGCAAGAAACCCGTCGCCGGTGGTCTTGATCAGGCGGCCTGCTTCCGCAGCGAGCGCCGGCGCGATGACGTTGCGCCGCAAGTCGCCGACCCGGGCAAACGTGCCCTCCTCGTCGCGCTCCATCAGCGCCGAGAAGCCGGCGACGTCGGCGGCGAGAATGGCTGCGAGGCGGCGGGTCATCATCGGGATATCGCGCTCGGCCGCTGTGTCGGAATGCCGACGCCGGCGCCGCGCGCGCCGGCCGACGGCATCGGCGCCGGGGTGAAGTCGATGCCCTGGTAGCCGCTCGCCGCGACCTCGTTGATGGCGGCTTTGTATTTGGGGGCGCCGCCGTTGTAGACGAAGTAGCGGGTCTTGCCGTGTTCGTGGCCGGCGACGTTGGAATTGTAGCCGGTGAACCACGACTTGGCCTTTCGCATCAGCATCGGCGCATACATCTTGGCCACGTGGGCGGTCCAGCGCTGCTCGGCGGCGGCGGTGGCGTCGGCGCGGACGCAGCCATGGTCCCACATGTATTTCAACAGCCCGGTGCACCAGTTGACGCCGGTCTCGATGCCGCGCGGGTAGTTGGTGGTGGCGGAGCCGCTCTGCGGGCCGGCCGGCATCAACAGGTTCGGAAAGCCGTGGATCATCATGCCGAGGAAGGTCGACGGCCCGTCCTTCCACCGCTCGCTCAGCCGCTCGCCGCCAACGCCGCGGATCTCGATATGATCGAAGGCGCCGGTGATGGCGTCGAAGCCGGTGGCGTAGACGATGATGTCGACATCGTAGTCGCGCGCGCTGGTGCGCAGGCCGGTCTCGGTGACCCGCTCGATCGGCGTCTCGCTGATGTCCACCAGCTGCACGTTGTCGCGGTTGTAGGCCTCGAGATACCTGGTCTCCAGCGGCACCCGCTGCACCCCGAAACCGTGGTCCTTCGGGATCAGCTTCTCGGCGGTCGAAGGGTCCTTCACCCGCTGCCGGACCCGGCCGGCGATGTAGGCGGAGAATTCGGCGTTCGCCGCCTCGTCGGTGAAGATCTCGCGGAAATTCTGCAGCCAGATCCCGAACCCCGGCTCGGCATAGAGCCGGTCCCACAGCGCCACGCGCTCCTCGCGGGTGACCTCGTAGAAGCCGCGGCGATCCGGCTCGTGCTCGAAGCCGCCGGGCGTGCGGGCGCAGGCCGCAAAAATCTCGTCGTAGCGGGCGCGGATGTCGGCCATCTCCGTGTCCGTGATCGGGCCGTTGTTGAGCGGCGCGCTCCAGTTCGGCCGCCGCTGGAACACAGTGAGCGCGTCGACCTTGTCGGCGATCTCGGCGATGATCTGGATGCCGGTGGCCCCTGTCCCGATCACGGCGACCTTCTTGCCGGCCAGGTCGACGCCCTTGTGCGGCCAGTAATAAGTGTGGAACGAGCGGCCCTTGAAGCTGTCCATGCCCTCGAGCCGCGGCAGCGTCGGCGTCGACAGCAGCCCGGGCGTCAGGATCAGGAACCGGCAGGTCATGGTCCGGCCGTCGGCGAGGGTGAGGCGCCAGAGGTCGGCCGCCTCGTCGAACCGCGCGGCCGCGAGCCGGCAGTTGAACTGCATGTGCCGGCGCAGGTCGAAGCGGTCCGCCACGAAGTTGAGGTAGCGCAGGTTCTCGGGTTGGCCCGAGAACCGCTCCTTCCAGTGCCACTCCTCCAGCAATTCGCGGGAGAAAGAATAGCCGTAGGTGTAGCTCTCGGAATCGAAGCGCGCCCCGGGATAGCGATTCCAGTACCAGGTCCCGCCGAGGTCGGGGGACGAATCGAGCACCACGGCGTTCACCCCGAGATCGGAGAGAACCTTGATCTGGTAGATCCCGCCCACGCCGGCGCCGATGACGATGACCTCGTAATGCGAGGCGGCGGTGTTGCTCATCCGATGCTCCTGCTGCCGGCACCAAGACTACCCCGCGGCGCGCCAATGGCAAATCGCCCTGTAGGCGCCGATGCCACCGGGCCCTGCCGCCGAATGAGCGCTTTCCATGATAAAATGCCACTTTCCGAGTCGAAGGGGAGCGCGGCCAGATGGCAAACGATCGAACACGACGGCCCGGCGGCGGCAGCAGCACGCGGGATGCCGCGGAAGCGGCATTCAAGTCGGCAACCACCAAGCCCGTGGCGGCGCCCGTGCCGAAGCGGCCCGTCATTCCCGGCGTCAAGGAAATGGTGTCGCTGCGGCTGGACCGCGAGGTGCTCGACCATTTCCAGGAAGGCGGGCCCGGGTGGCAGGATCGCATCAATGATGCCCTGCGCGCCCTGATCGGCAGGTAACGCAGGCCTGCCGCCGCAATGTTCGCCTTGCGGGAACACCGCAAACTTGCCAGTTTCGCCACCTGACGACCGAGGTGCGTCCTTTCGAATCCGTGGTTCGCTCGGAAGGGTGTTGCTGAATCAGGCGAACTTCGGATTCGGGACATTACGGAGCGACGATGCAGGACATGAAGGTGACGGCCGGCGGCTACGACTTTACGGCGGCGCACGCCGCCATGCGCCGCTACGTCGACGGCAACATTCTATCCGGCGTTTCGTCCGCTATCCTGGTCGGCAGGGATCTGGTGGACGTCAATTGCGTCGGCTGGGCCGACAAGGAAGCGCAGACCCCGTTGCGCGTCGACCACATCTTCCGCGTCTTCTCCAATACCAAGCTGGTGACGTCGTGCGCGGCGCTGCTGCTGTTCGAGGAAGGCCGGTTCAGGCTCGACGACCCGGTCGAGGAATTCATTCCGCAGCTCGCCAACCGCCGCGTGCTGCTTCCCGGCGCCACCTCGCTGGGCGAGACCGAGCCGGCTAGATCGTCCATCACCATTCGCCAGCTGCTGAGCCACAGTTCGGGACTGAGCTATGGAATCTTCGACCCCGGGACGCCGATCTTCAAGGCCTACAACGAGCGCAAGGTGCTCAATCCCGCGGCCACGCTGGCGCAGATGATCGACGTGCTGGCCGAGCTGCCGCTGGTCTATCATCCCGGCACGTCGTGGGAGTACTCGGTCGCCACCGACGTCGTCTCGCGGCTCGTCGAGGTGCTCAGCGGCCAGAGCTTCGACAGCTTCATCCAGGCGCGGATTCTCGGTCCGCTCGGCATGGTGGACACCGGCTTCGTGGTGCCAGAGCAGAGCCGAAGCCGGTTCACGGCGTATTACGCCGGCGCGGACCCGATCGACCCCATGAAGCCGGGACTCACCCGCCTCGACAACGCGCCCTATCCGGGCGCCTATCTGCGCCCGGTGCCGCGGCTGAGCGGCGGCGGCGGCCTGGTCTCGACCTTGCCGGACATGGTGGCGCTGATCCGCAGCCTGCTTCCCGGCGGCCCCACCCTGCTGAAGCCGCAGACCATCGCGCTGATGATGACCAACCAGCTGCCCGAAGGCCTGTGGATGCGGTTTCCGATGCTCGGCGAGCTGCAGGGCAAGGCGCACGGGCTCGCCGGCGGACTGGTGGTCAAGCCGCTGCCGCTTGATCACGCCAATTCGACCGGCGAATTCTACTGGGGCGGCGTGGCGGGCACGCAGTGGTGGATTTCACCGCGGGCGAACCTGGCCGGCCTGATGATGACGCAGCGCCAGATGGCGTTTGCGCATCCGTTCGCGATCGAGTTCAAGCGGCTGGCCTATGACGCGGTGATGGCCGCGCGCTGACAGGGGTACAGCCATGGACGCAGGCCCAGATATCGCCGACTTCACCCGGCGCGACATCGCGCTCGAGGGCAAGAGCAAGCCGGTGCTGGTGACCGGCACGACCGGGCCCGCGGTCATCGTCATCCACGAGATCTACGGATTCACGCCGACGCTGGCGCGCTTCTGCCGCTTCGTGCGCGACGCCGGCTTTCGGGTCTATGCGCCGATCCTGTTCGGCACGCCCGACGCCGGCAACGCCGAATTTCCGTCGCTGGCGCGGATCGCCACGCTGTGCATATCGCGCGAGTTCACGCTGCTCGCGGCCAACAAGGCGAGCCCGGTGACGCAGTGGCTGCGCGCGCTGGCCCGCCTTGCCCATCAGGAGTGCGGCGGCCGCGGCGTCGGCGCCATCGGCATGTGCCTGACCGGCGGCTTTGCGCTGTCGATGGCGCTGGAGCCTTCGGTGCTCGCGCCGGTGCTGGCGCAGCCGGGCCTGCCGGCCACGCGACCCGCCGCGCTCGACATCGCGCCCGCCGATCTCGCCCGCGTCAAGGCGCGCACGCGCGAGGGCCTCAAGCTGCGCGGCTATCGCTTCGAGGGCGACACCATCTGCCAGGGCTCGCGCTTTGCGACCCTGTGCGAGGCGTTCGGCACCGCGTTCACCGGCACGGAATTGCCCGACAGCGCCGCCAACCCCGCCGGCATGATGGCCCGGGGCAAGCCGCCGCATTCGGTGTTTACCGTCGACCTGATCGACGCGCCCGGCGAGCCCACCCGCGCCGCCGTGGACGAGGTGATCGGCTTCCTTTGCACCGCGTTGGCGGCGGCGCCACCCGCCGCGTGAGGCGTCGCTTTCCGGCGGAATTTGCTGTTTAATCGGCCGACCCGCGTCGGTCGCACGCAACACGGGCCACCGCCGACAGGAGGCCACGATGATCTTTCGTCAGCTGTTCGATCAGGTATCGGGAACCTACTCCTACCTGCTGGCGAGCCGCCGCGGCGGCGAGGCGCTGATCATCGATCCGGTGCTGGAGAAGGTCGATCGCTATCTGCAGCTGATCCAGGAGCTCGACCTCAGGCTGGTCAAGGCGGTGGACACCCATCTGCACGCCGATCACATCACCGGGCTCGGCGCGCTGCGCGACAAGACCCATTGCATCACCGTGATGGGCGAGCAGACCAAGGCCGACACCGTGTCGATGCGGCTTGCCGACGGCGACAAGCTGACCATCGAGGGCATCGCGCTCGACGTGATCTACACCCCCGGCCACACCGACGACTCCTACAGCTTCATCATGCCGGACCGGGTATTCACCGGCGACACGCTCTTGATCCGCGGCACCGGCCGCACCGACTTCCAGAACGGCGATCCGCGGGCGCAGTTCGAGTCGCTGTTCGGGCGGCTGCTGAAGCTGCCGGAGGCGACGCTGGTCTATCCGGCGCATGACTACAAGGGCGACACCGTCTCCACCATCGGCGAGGAGAAGGCCTACAATCCGCGCCTGCAGGTGAAGAGCGTCGACGAATATGTCGCGCTGATGAACAACCTCAAGCTCGCCAATCCGAAGATGATGGACGTGGCGGTGCCGGCCAACATGCGGGTCGGGCTGCACCAGGAAGAGATCGCCCGCCGCGGCTGGGCCGTCACCGCGGTCGAGGCACTGGTGCTGACCGGCCGCCCCGACGTGGTGCTGATCGACCTGCGGGAGGCCTCCGAGCGCGCGCGCCACGGCGTCATTCCGGGCGCGATGCACATTCCCTACACGACGTTGCAGGAGAACATCTGCGCGGGCGGGATGCTGCACGAGCTGGCGCGGGCGACCAGCAAGCGGCTATTGTTCTACTGCGCCTTCGGCGAGCGCTCGGCCATGGCGGTGCAGGCGGCGCAGGACGCGGGGCTCGCCGCCGCAGGCCACATCGAAGGCGGCCTCGACGCCTGGAAGAAGGCCAGCGGCCCGCTGGCACGGTGACGGATCGGGCGGCGTCGCGGATCGACCGGTTTGCCGCATCGCACGCGCGGACGATTTTGACGGAGCCGGCCGCCTGAAGCACAATGTCCGTACCACCGGATCGGAGTTTCCTCATGTCACTCCTGGCTTCCGACTCCCTGACGACCTCCAGCGAAGCAAAGCCCCGGCACAATTTCGATGCCGCGGAAATGGGCGCCATCGCCCATCTCTACCGCGGCGAAGTCTACCGCTCGACGATCTGGCGAACGCGCCTCGACAACACCACCAACTGGGCGATCGTCACCATGGGGATCGCGCTGTCGACCACGTTTTCGAGCCCGGCGGCCTCCCCCCTGCCGCTGCTGCTGGTCGGGCTCCTGATCGCCGTGTTTCTCAGCATGGAGGCGCGACGCTACCGCTACTTCAACGTCTGGCGCGCCCGGGCGCGCTGGCTGGAGACGAATTTCTACGCCCCGATCTTCACCGGGCAGGCCCGCGACCGTGACTGGCAGGTCATTCTCGCGCGCGACTACACCGCGCCCCGCCATCACATCTCGTTCGTCCGCGCCGCGGGGCGGCGGCTGCGGCGCAATTATGTCTGGATCCTCGCCGTCCAGGTGATCGCCTATTACGGCAAGATCGCGATTCATCCGACGCCGGCTGTGTCGTTTGCCGAATTCGCCGATCGCGCCGCGGTCGGCCCGATCCCCGGCTGGGTCATGCTGGCGATCGGCGTGGTCTACAATCTCGGCTGGCTGGCGTTCGCGCTCGGCACCATGTGGCTCGACCGGCGCAAGCACGTTGGCGACGCCGTGGCGATGGGTTAGCAGCGACGCCCGCGCGGCAGCAATGCCATCAAACGCGATCGCGCACCGCGGTGACAAGAGCCCGGCGGCGCGCGCTCACCGGCCGGCGCCGAAGCGATAGTTCAGGCCGACGAGAACGGTCTGCAGGCTTTGCTTCTCCGAGAAATAATACGGGTTGGAAAAGCCGCATCCGGCGCCGCAGTTGTAGGTGAACGCGGTGCCGCGGGTCCCGAGACCGGTGTAGTCGTATTCGGCAAACACCGACCAGTTGGGCAGGAACGCGTATTCGCCGCCGCCGCCGACGGTCCAGCCGGCCCGGGTCGCGCTCGCCTGCCCAGAAAACGGCGTGTACAACACCGGAGTCGGGTCGACGTCCGAATACCGGGTGTTCACCCAGGCCGCGCCGCCCTTGAAATACAGCAAGCCTTGCGGCAGCACCGTGTAACCGATGCGCCCGGTCAGCGTTGCAAACCAGCCGGTCTTGGACGTCAGCGTTTCGGTATTGTCGAGCCCGTAGGCGAACGGGACAATGTGGCTGCTCGTCACCCCCGCCCCATCGAACATTCCCTGGATGCCGACGACCCAATTGCTGGCGAACTGGTAGTCGCATCCGACCTGGCCACCGCCGACCACCCCCACACCGTTGTCGCTGCCCAGATCGAAGGGAAAGGGAGCGGTCAACGGATCGGTTGGATGGACACCTTGCCACCCGGTTCCGATGTTCACGCCGCCATAGCAACCGGTCCAGCTTGCAACGGGCTCGATCATGACCGGAGCCTTGACGTAAGGCTGCGGCGGCGCCGCCAGGTCGGCGCCTGACGCGGCGTCCATCGCAAGCAGGGCGTGCAATGCTACCACAGCCGGGAACATCAATCTTGCGTTGGTCATGATCGCGCCTTCCCTCATCCGGTCGGGAATGAATACCGCATTCCGCGTCTTGCTGCATTTCCGAATTTGAGATTTCAGGCCGGGTGTTGCACAAATCAAACGTAAGGTTCCCGGGGTGGATGCCGGCGTCGCCCGCCGACGCCGGCTTTCGACCGGGCAACAATGACCGGCATCGCCGCGTCCTCGCGGGCGTCGGCGCCGCAGTCCAACCGAAGGCGAGACCACCGGCATGAAACGGGTCCCCATCATCTATTTCTCCGACGTGCTGTGCGTCTGGGC
>JBKQQE010000275.1:0-3696 GCA_052326245.1 Xanthobacteraceae bacterium
GATGACGTCTTCCAGGCCCCAGAAGTAGTGGAAGGTGTAGTCGAACGGCTTCCAGCTCTTCGGATCGCCGGGATTGGTCTGGCGGCCGATGAAGTTGGTCTGCCACGGCGCCACCGAGGAGATGCACGGGATCTGCTCGATCTCGCATTGCGTCGCCACCGGATTGTTGGTCTCGGGCGTCGCGCCCACCAGCACCAGCCCGACATTGTCGCGCGTGATCAGTTCCTTGGTCACCTCGGCGGCGCGGTTGGGGTTGGACTGGCTGTCCTTGGTGACGAGCTCGATCTGGTATGTGTCGGCGCCGATCTTGACGCCGTCCTTGACCGCCTTGCGGAATTCGCCGAGCACGAAGTCGTCGGCCTCGGCGAAGGCGGCGAGCGGGCCGCTCCTGGGCGACACGTAGCCGATCTTCACGGTCTTGGCGGCGAACACCGCCGGGCTGCCGAGCGTCAATGTCGCGCCGGCGGCCACAGTGCCGGCGAGTCCCTGCATTGCCGTGCGTCGCGTGATCCTCGAATGCTGTGTCATGGCGTTCTCCCCTCTGACGACGATTATTCGCCGCTCCCGTTTTCAAAATACGAGCGAACTATTCCGCGGCGATCGAGGCTTGCGCCGTGACAGCCGCATTCTCCTTGAAGCCCAGCAGTTTGCCGAAAACGTCCACGAGCAGCTCGGACGCCTGAGCCGTTGCTTGCTTCGCGCGCCAGCCGACATACATGTCGGGGCGCACCAGCACGCAGCCGTCCTCATCGACCTCGCTCTGGCGATACCAGTCGGCATAGATGTCGAGCGCATCGCAGCCCTGCGGGCCGATCGTCACCACCTCGACGTCGACGCCGTATTTGGCCTTTACCGCGGTCGCGGCCTCGCGCCAGCAGTCACCGCCGATCCCGGTCAGGAGCACGAAGCGGCCCTTGCCGGCGAGGTCGAGCGTCGATTTGCGCACCCCGCCCTGCTCCACCCAGACATGCGGCAGATGCGCGCCGGGCCAGGTGGTCGCCTGATAGTAAAGTTCATGGTCGCGGGTGAAGGCCGGCATGGCGCTGCCGTCCGGCACCACCGCGCCGGAGGCGTAGCGCTGGTTCATCTCGACGCCATGGCAGTTGAATTCGAAGGTCTTGTAGGCGATCGCCTCGTAGAGCTTCTTGCGCCGCGCCTTGCCCTCCGCGGTCGCCGCCTTGCGGGCGGCGATGTTCTTCCTGGCCTCCGCCGGATCGGTGGACGACAGCAGCCCGACCGCCTCGAAGATCGGCGGGAAGTCGCCGATGCTCTTGTTGGCGCGGGTGACGATCTGCTTGCCGACCGGCTGGCGCTCGGCGGAATAGCTCGACAGCAGCGCCGCCGAAGCCTTGCCCTCCAGCACGTATTTCAGCTTCCAGCACAGGTTGTAGGCGTCCTGGATCGAGGTGTTGGAGCCGAGCCCGTTGGTCGGCGGATGGCGATGCACCGCGTCGCCCATGCAGAACACACGCCCCGCGGTGTAGTAGCCGGCATACATCTCGTTGACGGTCCAGGTCGAGGTCGAGGTCACCTCGACCTCGAGCGTCTCGTCGCCGACCAGGTTGCGGACGATCGACACCGCCTCGTCGTCGGTGAGCTTGCGCTCGCCCTGCTCGATGTCGTAGCCCCAGATGATCAGCCACTCGTGCCACGGCCGCACCATCCGCACCAGGCCGGCGCCGATGCCGCCGATCTGCGCGCCGGGCTGCAGCACCCAGTACAGCACGCTCGGCCGGTGGGCGACGTATTTGCTGAGGTCCGCCTTGACGATGATGTTCATGCTGCCGGCGCGGCCCATCTCACCTTGCATCGGCAGGCCGATCACTTCGGCGACACGGCTGCGGCCGCCGTCGGCGCCGATCAGGTACTTGGCGCGGATCTCGTAGCTCTCGCCGGAGATCCGGTCCTTCACCGTGGCGGTGACCCCGTTGTCGTCCTGCTTGAGATCGAGGAATTCGGTGTTGAAGCGGATCGCGGTGCCGCGCTGGCCCGCGGCCTCGAGCAGGATCGGCTCGAGGAAGTTCTGCGGCAGGTCGCAGATCCGCGTCGGGCTGGCGAGATCGTAGTCGGCCTTGCGCGAGGGATGATTGCCCCAGGAGTACAGCCGTCCGAGTTCCTCGCCGGCGAGGCTTTCGCAGAACACGTTGTTGGCCATCAGCTCCTGCGGCGTGGCGTGCGCGATCGCCTGCTTCTCGACCCCGAGATCGCGCAGCACCTCCATGGCGCGCTGGTTGGTGATGTGCGCGCGGGGAGTGTCGGAGAGCCAGCCGTATTTGGTGATCATGACGTGCCTGACGCCGTACATGGCGAGCAGCGCCGCCGAGGCGCCGCCCGCCGGCCCGCTGCCGACCACCAGGACATCGGTTTCGATCTTCGCAGCCATCAGTCTCTCCTCAGCGCAGCACGGCTCATTCCGCCGCCGGCATCATCGGCAGCGGCGCCACGCCCGTGCCGGGGCGCAGCCGGAAATCGTATGTCATCAGGTGCCACGGACCTTTCGCCGGCTTGCCGTCGGGCATGGTCGGGTCGGTGCGGCGTTCGATCCTGGCGACCAGTTCATCCTTGACGCCGAACACCACGTCGGAATCCAGGTACTTGTCGCCCTCGATGAAGACGTGGGTGATGAGCGCGTCCAGGCCCGGCGACTCGACCAGGAAATGGATATGGGCCGGCCGCATCGGATGGCGCTTGCTCGCGCCGATCAGTTCGCCGACCGGGCCGTCGAGGGGAATCGGATAGCTGCAGGGCAGGATGGTGCGGAAGGACAGCCGCCCCTCGGCGTCGGTGGCGAAGCGCGCCCGCAGCGACGGCCCGTGGACCTCGTAGCCCGGCTTCTGGGAATCGTAGAAGCCCTCGTGGTCGGCGTGCCAGACGTCGACGCGGGCGCCGACCACCGGCTTGCCCGCGAGATCGGTGACGCGGGCGTTGACGAACAGCGGCTCGCCGTCGACCCCGATCGAAATATCGGAGCCGTGCGGCAGCGGCTTGTGCTCGCCGACATAGAACGGGCCGAGCACGGTGGTCTCGGTGGCGCCCTGGCGCTCGCGGTGATTGACCGCGTCGACCAGCATCGAGACCCCGAGCACGTCCGACAGCAGGATGAATTCCTGGCGCGTCGGCGTGCACTTCTGGCCGGTGCGGGTCAGGAAATCGATGGCGAAGTTCCACTCGTCGAAGGTCAGGTCGGTGCGCTCGACATAGTCGTGCAGGGTGCGGACCAATTCGGTCAGCAGGATCTTCAGGCGCGGGTTGGGGGTGTGGTCAAAGCTGCGGATCACTGCTTCCGTCAGCCCGGCTTCATCAAATTGCGTCACGGCATTCTCCGATCGGTTCAGGGTTTCGCGAACGGGGGAGCCGGCGGTGGCGCAGCTCCCCCTGCGTTCCGCCTTATAACAGCTGCCGCCTCGGTCGTTTCCCGCAGGTCCGGGGGTTCAGCCCCGGCCGCCCTGAATTTGCTTTTGACTACGATTGGCAGGAGCTTAGCGGGGTCGCCGGCGCGCGGCCTGCACGAAACCGGCTGCGTTCTGCACGAACCCGGCTGTCGTGAAGGGGGATCGGCCTGACGGCGAATGGGCCTTTAAGTCAGTGGCAGTTGCGGCGGTAGCGCCCGGGGGGCTGGCCGGTGAAGCGGCGGAACATCCGGGTCATGTGTTCCTGGTGCGAGAACCCGCATTGCAGCGCGATCTCCGACAGGCT
>JBKQQE010000276.1:0-6543 GCA_052326245.1 Xanthobacteraceae bacterium
CCGTCACCAGCGCGAGCGCCATCAGTACCGCCATGGTCACGACTTCGACACCGCGCTTGCGGGCGAGCACGGGAGACTCATCGGATGGCGCATCCGGATCCTCGACATCGATCTCAATTTCGCTATCGGACATGCCGGTTGCTCGCCTCACGGTCTGGTCAGGTTGGATATCGGGCTGGCTTGTTGGTGAGGGCGCGCCGGAGCGTACGCCAGGCGGTCGAACGCTGGATGCCCATGCCGCCCCGGCCGGTCTATTTCGCCACGAATCCCGCCTCCGTCATCAGCGACGTATTGAGCTTGTCATCGTCGTCGAGAAATCGCTCCATGTCCTTGCCGGCGAGAAAGATCGGCTTCAGCGCCTGCTTTTCCATGTAGTCCTTGTATTCCGGCGTCTGCGTCACCTTCTCGAACAGGTTGACGTAGAAGTCCTTCTGCTCCGGCGTGACCTTGCCGGGAAGGAACAGGGCGCGGAGCATCAGATACTGGATGTCGAGCCCTTCTTCCTTGCAGGTAGGAATGTCGTTCCAAGACAGGTTCTCGGCCACCTTGGCCCGGTACGAGATCCGTTCGCTGTCGAACACGCACAACGGGCGAACCTGCCCGGCGCGCCACACTTCGAGGTTCTCGGACGGGTTGTTGACGTTGGATTCGGTGTGGTTGCCGACCAGCTGCGTCGCGGCCTCGCCGCCCGATTTGTAGGGAAGATACGCGAATTTGGTGCCGGTCTTCTTTTCCAGAAACGAAGTCAGGACCTGATCCTCGCGCTTCGACCCGGTGCCGCCCATCTTGAACGGGGCCGGCGAAGCCTTCGCGGCCGCCACGAACTGCTGCACCGTGGTGTAGGGCTCCGCCGTGCTGGTCCACAGCACGAACTGGTCCAGCGCGACCACCGCAACCGGCGTCAGGTCGCGCCAGTTGAAGGGAATCTTGGCCGACAAGGGCAGCATATAGATCAGCGAATAGGCGATCAGAACCCTGTTCGGGTCGCCCTCGCTTGACTTCATGAAGATCAGGGCTTCGGCGCCGGAAGCGCCGCCCTTCAGCGACACGATGAGCGGCTGCTTCATCAGATTGTTCTTCTGGATCGCGGATTGAATCATCCGCGCCATCTGATCCGACGCGCCGCCGGCGCCGGCCGCGACGACGATCTCAACCGGCTTCGTCGGTTCCCAGGCATGCGCAACCGGCGCGCTGGCCAGGACAAGGCCCCAGATGGCCATGCCAATCTTGGCGGATCTCATGACGTTTCCTCGCATATGCTGGCACCGGTCGGTCCGGTTCTTGGTGTTCTGACGGTCGCAGAGAGCTGAAATCGGGGGCCGCACCCGTATTCACCTCCGTGGTGAAAGTCTGTCGCGTCTCTCCTGAACTGTCTCGCACATTCCAGGCACGGTTTCGATTCAGGCGCCGGCAGCCGCGCCCGCGCAAAGCACATCCATCGCCGCGAGCACGCCGCCCTTGCGATGCGGGACCTTGCAGAGCGCGAGGCCCATCTCGACCCCGGCGAGCGTTCCCATCAGCATCAGGTCATTGAAGTGACCGAGATGACCGATCCGAAACACCTTTCCTTTCACCTTGGCGAGCCCGGCCCCGAGCGACATGTCGAACTGTTCCAGCGTTAGCTGACGGAAGCGATCGGCGTCATGGCCCTCGGGCATCACCACCGCGGTGAGGACCGGCGAATATTCCAACGGATTCTGGCACAGGATTTCGAGTTGCCAGGCCTCGACCGCGGCGCGCGTCGCTGCCGCGTGGCGCAAGTGGCGGGCGAAGACGTTGTCCAGCCCCTCCTCGTGCAGCATCGCGATGGCCTCTTTCAGGCCGTAGAGCAGATTGGTCGCGGGCGTGTAGGGCCAGCCGCCGCCGGCATTGCCGGCGATGATGTCGTGCCAGTCCCAGTAGGATCGCGGCATCTTGTTGGCCTTGGCCGCCGCCAGCGCCTTGTCCGACACCGCGTTGAAGCCAAGCCCCGGGGGCAACATCAGCCCCTTCTGCGAGCCGGCCACGGTGACGTCGACGCCCCAGGCGTCATGCTCGTAGGCGATCGAGCCAAGCGACGAAATCGTGTCCACCAGAAACAACGCCGGATGTCCGGCACGGTCGATCGCCTGCCGGATCTCGGCGATACGGCTGGTGACGCCGGTCGAGGTCTCGTTGTGGACGACCATGACCGCCTTGATGAGGTGCTGGCGATCCTCGCTCAGGCGCGCCTCGATCTGCTGCGGGTCGGCGCCGTGGCGCCAGTCTCCCGGCAGGTATTCCACGTCGATGCCGAATCGCTGGGCCAGCGCGCGCCACTGCGCAGCGAAGTGCCCGGTCTCGGCCATCAGCACCTTGTCGCCCGCGGACAGCGCGTTGACGATCGCCGCCTCCCATGCGCCGGTGCCTGACGAGGGGTAGATGATGACGGGATTGCGGGTGCGGAACACGGTCTTGCAACCGTCGAGAACGTCGTGGGCGAGCCGCGCGAATTCCGGGCCGCGATGGTCGATGGTCGGCATATCCATCGCCCGCAGCACCCGGTCCGGGACGTTGGTGGGCCCCGGAATCTGCAGGAAGTGCCGTCCGCTGTGGACGGGGGCGTTGGTGGCCATCTCAGGGCTCCGCCAATTTTGAATTCAAAATATAGACGCTCTCAGGCTTTCTGGAGCAAAACTGTATCCAAATTTTTCTTCATGACAAGCCAAAACCGGTCTAATCTGCTTTTAGGCCCTGCGCCGCCGGAACCGGCGGAGCGCAGCGATGGCGGGAACGCGTGTGAGGAGAAGGTCTTGAGCAACCGCATGTCGGCTCACAAGCTTCGGCTGGTGGAGACCCCGCCATCGACCCTGCACGAGGATATTCTGACCCAGTTGCGCGATCATATCGTCGAGGGGCACCTCGACCCGGGGGCGCGAATCCCCGAGCGCGAGCTCTGCGAGAAATTCGGGATTTCCCGCACGCCCCTGCGCGAGGCGCTCAAGGTGCTTGCCGCCGAAGGCCTGGTCGAGCTGCTGCCCAACCGCGGCGCGCGGGTCCGCCACTTCACCGAGGCCGACATCCGAAGTCTGTTCGAGGTGCTGTCCGGGCTCGATTTCGTCGCCGGCCGCCTCGCCTGCGAACGCATCACCGACGACACCATCGCCTCGATCGAGCGCATGCATCTGGACATGTACACGCACTACCTGCGTCGGGAGCTTGCGGAGTATTTCCGGCTCAACCAGCGCATCCACCAGGCGATCGTGGATGCGGCCGCCAATCCCGTGCTGAGCGCGAATTATGCCAACCTGAACGCGGTGGTGCGGCGGCTGCGCTATTCCGCGAACCTCGCCAATCGCGACCGCCTCAGTGACGCCATGCGCGAGCATGAAGCGATCATCGACGCGCTGCGCCGCCGCGACGGGGCCGAACTCGGCCTTTTGATGTTCGAACACATGAAGCACAAATGCGACGCCATTTGCCAGTTCCTCGCCGCGCAGGACGGATCGGGCGCCACCCCGGCGGCAGACCCTTCGTCAGATTGAACGGATGTCGTCGTGATGCAGGCAAATAGCCCGCCCCGTCCGTTTTCAGGCCGAGATCCGCATGGCTCGTGGTGACGCCCGACCGGTCCGTGACGCAGGCGCCGACGCTGCCTTGCAGCGGCGTCTGGCCGCCGAAATTTCCGGAGACGTCTTGTTCGACGGCTTCAACCGCGGGCGCTACGC
The DNA here is from genome assembly GCA_052326245.1 of Xanthobacteraceae bacterium. Taxonomy (GTDB): domain Bacteria; phylum Pseudomonadota; class Alphaproteobacteria; order Rhizobiales; family Xanthobacteraceae; genus Bradyrhizobium_A. The sequence goes on from JBKQQE010000276.1 coordinate 3,687, forward strand.
GACCGATGCCTCGTTCTATCAGGTCATGCCGGTCGGCGTGGTGGTGCCGCGCACGACGGAGGATGCGCTGCGCGCGCTCGCGATCGCGCGCGACGACGGCCGCACCGTCACGCCACGCGGCGGCGGCACGTCGCAATGCGGCCAGACCGTCAACCGCGGTCTCGTGGTCGACGTTTCGAAGCATCTCAATCGCATCCTGTCGCTGGACGTCGAAAACAAGCGTTGCGTGGTCGAGCCGGGCATCGTTCTCAACGATCTCAACAGGCAGCTGCGGCCGCATGGCCTGTGGTTTCCGGTCGACGTTTCGACCGCCTCGCGCGCCACCATCGGCGGAATGGCCGGCAACAACTCCTGCGGCGGACGATCGCTTCGTTACGGCACGATGCGGGACAACACGCTGTCGATGGAGGCCGCGCTGGCCGACGGCCAGGTCGTTCAGTTCGGCCCGGTGCTGCGCGACGTCGCGATGACCAACGAGGATGCCCCAGGGCTCGCGCTGATCCGCGACCTGCTCGCGCTCGGGCGACGCGAGGCCGCCGAGGTCGACGAGCGGTTTCCCAAGGTCCAGCGCCGGGTCGGCGGCTACAACCTCGACGCGCTGATCCCCCGCGGCGCGGTCAACAACATGGCGCATCTTCTGGTCGGATCGGAGGGTACGCTCGCCTTCACGACCAAGGTCGAGCTGAAGCTGTGGCCGCTGATCCGCCACAAGGTGGTCGGCGTCTGCCATTTCGGCAGCTTCCGCGAGGCCATGGACGCAACCCAGCACCTGGTCACGCTGAAGCCGATCGCCGTCGAACTGGTCGACCGGACCATGATCCAGCTTGGCCGCGACATCACGCTGTTCCGGCCGACGATCGAGGCCGCGGTGCGGGGCGATCCCGATGCCATCCTGCTGGTCGAATTCGCCGAGGAAGATCAGGCCGAAAACCTTCGCCGCCTGAAACAGCTCGGTGCGTTGATGGCCGACCTGGGATTTGGCTGGAGCGAACCGAGGCGCCGCTGGGGCGGCGTCGTCGAGGTGATCGACCCGGGATTGCAGGCCAGCATCGCGGAGTTTCGCGCCGCAGGTCTCAACGTCATGATGTCGATGAAGCAGGAGGGCAAGCCCGTCTCCTTTGTCGAAGACTGCGCCGTCCCGCTCCCCCACCTCGCCGACTATACCGAGCGGCTGAACGAGCTGTTCGCCAGGCACGGAACGCGCCCGACCATGTACGCGCACGCATCGGAAGGCTGTCTGCACGTGCGTCCGGTGCTCGACCTCAAGCTCGAGAAGGACGTCAAGGCGATGCGGGCGATCGCCGAAGAGGCTTTCGCGATGGTGCGCGAGTACAAGGGATCGCACTCCGGCGAACACGGCGACGGCATCGTGCGTTCCGAATTCCACGAAGCCATGTTCGGCACGCGGCTGGTGCGCGCCTTTGCCGACGTCAAACATCGCTTCGATCCGGACAACGTCCTCAATCCCGGCAAGATCGTCGATCCGCCGCGGTTTGACGACCGCGAACTGTTTCGCTACCCGCCCGACTATCGCGTCGCGCCGATCGAGACCGCGCTCGACTGGTCGGCCTATCCCGGCGCCGGCGGCGGCTTCCAGGGCGCGATCGAGATGTGCAACAACAACGGCGCCTGCCGAAATCTGGAGGGCGGCGTGATGTGCCCGTCCTACCGGGCGACGCGCAACGAACGCGACGTCACCCGCGGGCGCGCCAACACCCTGCGGCTCGCCATTTCGGGACAGCTCGGGCCGGACGCGCTGACGTCCGACGCGATGATGGAAACGATGAAGCTCTGCGTGTCGTGCAAGGCCTGCCGCCGCGAATGCCCTACCGGCGTCGATATGGCGAAGATGAAGATCGAGGTTCTTGCAGCCCGCGCGCGCGTCCATGGCCTCAGGCTCGGCGATCGCCTCGTCGCCTACCTGCCGCGGTATGCGCCCTTGCTGCGGTGGGTCGCGCCGCTGGCCAACCTCCGCAATGCGCTTTCGCCGCTTCGTCGCCTCGGCGAGATCGTGACCGGGTTCAGCGCCCGCCGCGGCCTGCCGCGCTGGCGCCGCGACGTCTTCCGCGCGCCGGGCACCGCTATCGGCCCCGCCGAGGGCCGCGAAGTCGTGCTGTTTGCCGATACCTTCAATCGCGCCTTCGAGCGCGAAAATCTCGAAGCCGCGCTGCGGGTCCTGACCAGCGCGGGGTATCGTGTTCACCTGCCCGCGCCGTCCGGCGCCAGACGGCCGTTGTGCTGCGGACGGACCTTTCTCTCCGTCGGCCTGGTCGACCAGGCACGCCAGGAACTGGACCGGGTGGTCGCGACGTTTGCCCCCTTCGTCGACCGCGGCATCCCGGTCATCGGCCTTGAACCGAGCTGCCTGCTGACGCTGCGCGACGAACTGTTGTCGCTTCGACGCGACGACGCCGCGGTCCGGATCTCGCAAAATGCCGTTCTGTTCGAGGAGTTTCTTGCCGCGGAAGCCAGAGCCGGACGTCTTCGACTGCCGCTTGCGCCGCTTGGCGCGACCGTGCTGCTCCACGGCCACTGCCACCAGAAATCCTTCGATGCGTTCGGAGCCGTGGCACAGGTGCTGCGCCTCATCCCCGGTCTGTCGCTCGATATCGTCGAGTCGAGCTGTTGCGGCATGGCGGGCGCGTTCGGCTACGGCGCGGACACCTATGATGCGTCGATCGAAATGGCGGAACTGGCGCTGTTGCCGGCGGTCAGAAAGGCGACGCCCGACACCTTGATCGTCGCAGACGGAACGTCATGCCGCCATCAGATCCACGACGGCAGTGGACGTGACGCGCTCCATGTTGCGCAAATCCTGGCCATGAGCCTCGATCGCGGGAGGCACGATTCGCCGCGG
>JBKQQE010000277.1:0-3778 GCA_052326245.1 Xanthobacteraceae bacterium
CTTCGCCGGCGGTGGCGCGCAACGCCTCGGCGGAGAAGATGACGTGGCTCGAGACCGCCAGCAGCGGCTCGTCCGCGGTCATGGCGCGGTCGGCGTCGATCACCACCGGGATGCCGAGCGCGCGGGCGGCGGCGCACAGCGCGGTGATGAAGCGGGCGCAGCGGTTCTCGCCGAGAACGGCGTCGACGCCGTCGAGCAACGTGTCGCTTGCGGGAAGTTCGACCGTCCACAGCCTGGGGTCGCGATAGGTGACGGCGGTGCGTTCGCCGGTGGCGTCGATCAGGATGGTGGAGATCGGCGTGACGGTGCCGGGGACATGCAGGATGTGCCGGGTCTCGATGCCTTCGCCCTTGAGCCGATCGAAAATGAATGCGGTGCCGGTTTCGTGCGCGTCCCCTATGGGGCCGGCGAGCCGCGCCAGACCGCCGAGCCTTGCGATCGCCACCGCCGCGTTCGGCGCATTGCCGCCGCAGATCTCGTCGAATTGGGTCGCCTGGATCTTGGTGCCGCGGGCCGGCACGTCCTGGACGCGATAGGTCATGTCCCGCACCGGCATGCCGAGGCAGAGGATGCGGCGGGGTGTCTGGGAGTCGCGAGAAGACGTCATGGGGTCTGGCCGTGGTTGGGAAGGGCATTAGCAGGTGTTGACAAACTCCCTGTCATTCCGGAAGCCGCGTAGCGGCTATCCGGAATCTCTGGGGTAGTCGCGAGATTCCGGGTTCGTCGCTTCGCGACGCCCCGGAATGACTCTGAATGAGAGCGTTTTTCAACAGCCTGAACGGCGCGCGCTCATTCGCTTTGGTTCAGCCACTGGGCGACGAGGTGATAGGCGATCGCGAAGGGATGGGGACCGGTGAGACTGCCGGGATGTTCCCGCCGCAGCATCGCCGCCGCCTCGCCGCGGTCGAACCAGCGGGCGTCCTCCAGTTCGGTCCTGTCGACCACGATCTCGGTGGTGGTGGCCCGCGCGGTGCATCCGATCATCAGCGACGACGGAAACGGCCAGGGCTGGGCGCGGTAATAGGCGACGTCGGTGCACACCACCCCGGCCTCCTCGGCGATCTCCCGGCGCACCGCGTCCTCGATGGTTTCCGCGATCTCGACGAAACCGGCGAGACACGACCACATCCCGGGCGGAAACTGCGCCTGGCGGCCGAGCAGGCAGCGATCGCCGTGGGTGACCAGCATGATCACCACCGGATCGGTGCGCGGGAAATGCTGGGTCTTGCAGGCCGCGCAATCGCGCCGCCAGCCGCCATTGGCCATGGCGCTGCGCTGGCCGCAATTGGGGCAGAAGCCGTGGCGCTGGTGCCACCCGACCAGCGATTTCGCCATCGCGATGGCGGACAGTTCCTCCGCCGGCAGCAGCCCCTGCATCACCGCCCCGCGCAGGTCGTTGATCCTGACGCCGGGGTGACCTGCCAGCGCCTCGATGGCGCTGGCCGCAATCCCCATGCCGAACAGCGGCCGGCCGTCGCGCAGGCCGAGAAACACCGTGCCCGGGTTGGCGCCGAAGCCGCGCGCCTCCTTCAGCGTCAGGGTCGCGGTCGGCGCCTCGCCGGAGGTTTTGATCAGCAGCGAATCGCGGTGCACCACATAGGCGCGCGCGTCGCTGCGCTCTTCCATCGCCAGCAGCTTGTCGATGTCCTCGCGCAGATGCGCCGCGCGATCGATCGGATGGGTCGCGAAGGCGGGCATGCCGACCGGAAACAGCGTGTTCGTGATCATGAAAATTCAGCCAAGCCAGATTTTGCGCCGGAGCGCGCTGATGAAATCCGCCACTTCCTCCGGGTCGTGGGCGAGCGCGGGCGCCACGCCCCACACCGGGCGCGGCCAGGCGGCGTCACCGGAGCGTCGTGCGATGACGTGGACGTGCAGTTGCGGAACCACGTTGCCGAGTGCGGCGATGTTCAGCTTGTCGCATTTGGTCACCTCCTTGAGCACCCTTGCCACCCGGTTCACCTCGGTCATCAGCTGCGCCTGCGCGACCTCGTCGAGATCGATGATTTCGATCACGTCGGGACGGCGCGGCACCAGCAGCAGCCAGGGATAATTGGCGTCCTTGATCACCACCACCCGGCAAAGCGGCAGGTCGCCGACATTGATGGTGTCTTTTTCGAGCTGGGAGTGGAGCGTCCAGGCGGGAGAGGCGGCAGACATGCGAGAACCGAGATTAATTTGAGTCCCAACAGGATACCAGAAGGGGGCGCGTCGCGCTTGCTTTCCGCCCGCTTTGGCCCCAAATAGGGGCGGGAGATTGGCGGTGGACGAGCCACTCGCCAACCGGGTCAGGTCCGGAAGGAAGCAGCCCTAACGAGGACCGGATCGGGTCGCTCGTCAGTCTCCCACCTTGGCTTCGGCCCGCCGGTCGCGGCGCTGGCGGTCGGATGCCGGACCGGTTTTCCGCATCGATCTCGTCACAGGCCGTTTCAGCCTTAGCTCTCTAGCCTGGCTCCAGCGGCTCTGGCGCGCGGCCCGGCGCGGCAGCAGGGGTCGCACCCCGCACTATTTTCTGAGGACGCCCAGGCGCGGATCGCTCGATGGCTGATGCTGGACAATCCGGAGCCGACGCGAGCGGGCAGGTCGACAGTACCGCCCCGCGCGGCGGCAGCGGCTATCGCGTGCTGGCGCGCAAGTATCGTCCCACCACCTTCATCGACCTGATCGGCCAGGATGCCATGGTGCGGACGGTCTCCAACGCGTTCGAGACCGGACGGATCCCGCAGGCCTGGATCCTGACCGGCGTGCGCGGGGTCGGCAAGACCACCACGGCGCGCATCCTGGCGCGGGCGCTCAATTACGAGCTGGCGGACGGTTCGGTGAAGGGGCCGACCATCCACATGCCGGTGCTCGGCCTGCACTGCCAGGCGATCATGGAAAGCCGCCACATCGACGTCCTGGAAATGGACGCGGCCTCCCACACCGGCGTCAACGACGTCCGCCAGATTACCGACGGCGTGCGCTATGCGCCCTCCAGCGCGCGCTACAAGGTCTACATCATCGACGAAGTCCACATGCTGTCGGAGGCGGCGTTCAACGCCTTTCTCAAGACGCTGGAAGAGCCGCCCGAGCACGCCAAGTTCATCTTCGCCACCACCGAGATCGGCGAGGTGCCGGTCACCGTGCTGTCGCGGTGCCAGCGCTTCGACCTGCGCCGTGTCGAGGCGTCGGTGCTGATGAGCCATCTCGGCAATATCGCGGCCAAGGAACAGGTCGAGATCGAGCCGGAGGCGCTCGCCGCCATCGCGCGCGCGGCCGAAGGTTCGGTGCGCGATTCGCTGTCCCTGCTCGACCAGGCCATCGCCCACGCGGCGGGGCCGGTGCGGGCGGAAGACGTGCGCCAGATGCTCGGCCTCGCCGACCGCACCCGCGTCATCAACCTGTTCGAGGCGCTGGCGCGCGGCGACATCGCCAGCGCGTTCACGGAATTCCGCGACCAGTACGACACCGGGGCCGATCCGGTGGTGGTGCTGAGCGACCTGGCGGAATTCGTCAATCTCGTCACCCGCATCAAGGTCGTGCCAGGCATCGCCGACAACCTCGCGCTCGGCGAGACCGAGCGGCTGCGCGGCCGCGACTTCGCCGCCAAGCTCTCGATGCGGGTGCTGTCGCGGATGTGGCAGATGCTGCTGAAGGGCATCGCCGAGGTGCAGGCAGCGACCCGCCCCGCCGCGGCCGCCGAGATGGTGCTGGTGCGGATCGCCTATGTGGCCGATCTGCCGACCCCGGACGAAGCCATCCGCATGATCGAGCAGACCGGCGGCGGCGCAGCCTCGGC
>JBKQQE010000278.1:0-7077 GCA_052326245.1 Xanthobacteraceae bacterium
CAGCTTCGCTCCACGCTTCCTTCCCACACTCGGTCACCCTCATGCAGTTGCGCTTCGCTTCGCTCGCTGTGATCAGCTCACGATGGGACTTTCACCCATAAGAGTGCGCCCATGCTGGGCGCACCAAGGAAAGAGCGCGGCCTCGGCCGCGCTCTCCCTGAGGGATCTATACCGGTCGTTCGGGAACGTTAGTCCCGTTCGCGGTTGAACAGGCCGGGCAGCACTTCCGTGCCTTCCAGGGCCACCGACTGCAGCGCCTTCGGCTCGAGGCCGAGCGCCTTCAGGATGGTGGGAGCGACCTGCATCGTTTGCACCGGACTGGTAATCGTCGCGGCCCTGATCTGCGGGTTCGCCAGCAGCATCATGACATTGGTGTCGTCATGGGCGAAGCCGCCGTGCTCCGCCTGCTTCTTGGTGCTTCCGGAGTAGGTCACGCCGACATTCGGCGTCACGATGATATCGGGCGTGCGCGGATCGGCGTGCGGCGGCAGCCCCGGGGCGTTGAAGAGCTGCGTGATCGCCGGCCCCGAGAAGATCTGCCCGATACCCGCGATGTTCGCGCTGGCCGGCGACTGCGCCTCGAGCAGGGCGACTGCCTGCGCGGTGGTGCAACTGCTGTTCAGCCAGATCTGCGAGACATCGTCTTCGGTCGGTCCGATCCCGGTGGGATTGGAGGGCGACTCGGACATGGGCAGGCAGCCGGCGTTGTCGAGAATCGTGGCAGGCGAGGTGGTCACCGGGCCGCTCGAGGTGATCCCGGTATAGCGCGACGAGTCGATCGGACTCTGGCCATGCTTCGCCGTGATGACGACGAGGGTGGAGTCGTAGACCCCCGAGTGCTTCAGCCCGGCAATCATCTTGCCGATCGCCGTGTCCACGAACTGGATTTCGTTGAGCAGCGCCGGCGACGGCGTTCCCACCGAGTCGAGATAGCCGCCCGTCACCTTCGGGGTCAGGGACTTTTCGATCAGCTTCTCGCCGACGCTCACCGCCTGGAAGTTCATGCCGAAGATGGTTGGCACCGGCGCCGGATGCAGGCCGTCATGGGTCCTGCGGTCGATCTGGTTAAGGATCGCGTTGACCTTCAGGGTGTCGTAGCACTGGATGTTGAGGAAGCTGTCCGTCCAGGCGTTCGACGCGGCAATCGCGGTGGTGTCCGGCAGGCTCGGGCTGCAGCTGACGCTGCTGTTGACGACCACGCCCGGCAACGGCACCGGAATCGAATTGATCTCGGGGGCGTAGTAGTCGTCGAGGTTGCGACCGTTGCCCGGACCCGCCACCGACGAATACGCCGGGTGCTTGTCGGCCCAGGCGGTGTAGCCGCCGGCCTCATGGATCACGCCGAAGATGGTGTTGGTGCGCACGAAGTTCCACGGATACACCGGTGCGCAGCCCTTGGCCGGATCCCGGGGCAGCTTGTTGGGATCGATCGAGGCGATGCCGCCATCGCCACTGGGCGCGCCACCGTTGAGCTGTGTCTTGTCGAGGTCGATGCCTTCCTCGTATTCGGTGGTGGTACCGGTCGGCGCCGCGCCCGGCGTGCAGGCGCCCGGGCTGCCCGCAACGCCATTGCCCGTGGTCGTCGCAGGCGGGTCGAGCGAGCGGTCGTAGGCAACGTCATAGAACGCGCCCACGGTGCGCGGCGAGCCGCCGCTGACGATCGCCATCAGGCCGGGAAAGGAGTCCGACGGCTTGGACGTGGAAGCGTCCAGGTAGTTCATGCCGCTCGCCTTCAGCGCCGCAAGATTCGGGCAATAAGGCTGGCCGCCGTTCACCCCACTGAGCCCCGAGGCGCAGTTGATGAAGTCAAGCGAATGCATGCCATCGATGCTGATCAGCAGCACGTGGTCGACGTTGGCGGCGTGTGCGGTGGTTGCGAGGGCAGTCCCGGCGAGAAGCGCAAGAGCGGTGGCCTTGAGAGTCATAATAATGTCCTCCGGCATTAAATGGAATTCAACAATAGAAATTAAATATGGCGCCAAAATGATAAGATCGCATCATATAAAATTAAATCCGCGGGGCGGTCTGCTGCAATTAAATTGAAATAATGCCATGCCTGGATGCTGTGGATGGCGCAGCAACGCGGCCATTGCCGCGTTGCGCTCTTCTTAAGCACCGCAAGCCGGGTATCCCCGGCTTGCGGTGACGAGCCCGGCCATGACGGAATGAGGGTCAACCAATTTGGAAGATGCTCAAGCCCCTGCGCCGCGCGCCGTCACAGCGGCGCCGCGGCGTCACGCCCGCCGCCGGCGAAGCGGGTGACCAGCGAGGCGGTCACCACCAGCGCCGCGACCGTTACCACGAACAGCGCGCAGATCGCGTTGACTTCCGGCCGCACCCCGAGCCGGACCTCGGCATAGATCCGGATCGGCAGCGTCGACGAGCCCGGGCCGGTGGTGAACGAGGCGATGACGAGGTCGTCGAGCGACAGCGTGAAGGCCAGCATCCAGCCCGCCACCACCGCCGGCGCGATCAGCGGCAGCGTCACCGCGACAAAGGCCCGCGCCGGCGTGCAGCCGAGATCCATCGCCGCCTCCTCCAGGCTGCGATCGAGCCCCGCGAGCCGCGACTGCACGATGACGGCGACGAAGCACATGGTCAGCGTGGTGTGGGCGATCACCACCGTCCAGAACCCGCGATCGGCGCTGACGGCGACGAACAGCAAGAGCAGCGAAAGCCCGGTGATGACCTCGGGCATCACCAGCGGCGCATACAGCATGCCCGACATCAAAGTACGGCCGCGAAAGCCGCCGCCGCGCGCCAGCGCCACCGCCGCCAGCGTGCCGAGCAGGGTGGCCGCCGTCGCCGACGCGACGCCGACCCGCAGGCTCATCCACGCCGCATCGAGCATGGCGCGATCCTGCATCAGTTCGCCGTACCAGCGCAGCGACCAGCCGCCCCACACCGTGACCAGCCGCGACGCGTTGAAGGAATAGACCACGAGGATCAGGATCGGCAGATAGAGGAACGCCGCTCCCAGCACGAGCGACGCCGCGTTGAAGGCCGACAGGCCGGCGAGCGGACGGCGGCTCACCGCTCCGCCCCCTCGAGGCCGCGGCGCTGCAGCTTCTCGAACACCACCAGCGGCACCAAGAGCAGCGCCAGCAGCACCACGGCGATCGACGACGCCACCGGCCAGTCCTTGTTGGTGAAGAATTCGAGCCACAGCGTCTGCCCGATCATCAGCCGCTCCGACCCCGCCAGCAGGTCCGGGATGACGAATTCGCCGACGATCGGGATGAAGCACAACAGCGCGCCTGCCGCGACGCCCGGCAGCGACAGCGGCACCGTCACCAGCCAGAACGCCTTCAGCCGCGAGCAGCCGAGGTCGGCGGCGGCCTCGAGCAAGGCGTGGTCGAGCTTCGCCAGCGTCGCATAGAGCGGCAGGATCATGAACGGCGCGTAGGAATAGACGATGCCGAGATACATCGCGCCGTCGGTGGAGAGCCAGACCACCGGCTTGTCGACGATGCGAAGCGCCAGCAGCACGCGGTTGAGCAGGCCGTCGTGCTGCAGCACGTTGATCCAGGCATAAATGCGGATCAGGAACGAGGTCCAGAACGGCACGATCACCAGCATCATCGCGATCGGCTGCCGCGCCGGCGGCAGCCGCGCCATGCCATAGGCCAGCGGATAGCCGACCACGACCAGCAGCGCCGTCGACAGCGTCGCCACCACCAGGCTGCGCAGGTAGGACATCACGTAGAGCTCGTCCGACGCCAGCGACCAGAAATTGGCGAGGTCGAACTGCGCCAGCGCCGCGCGCAGCGCCGCCCAGCCGGCGGTGAGCGGCAGCAGCGGCTCGTAAGGCGGCTGCGCGATCACCGTGTGCGACAGGCTGATCTTGAGAACGAAGCCGAACGGCAGCAGGAAGAACAGCACCATCCAGACGAACGGGGCGATCGCGGCGAGCCGTGCCGGGCCGGTGAAGATGCGGCGGGTGATCATGGCGTCACTGCTCCAGCACGACGCCGTCTTCCGGCGCGAACGACACCGTCACCTTCTGCCCCGGGGCGAGCGCCCCGGCTGCGTCGCGCGAGGCGTTGGCGAGCGAGGCCTTGAGCACGAGCCCGCCGGCGACCGCGATGCGGTAGGCCGACATGCTGCCCTGGTAGCTGACCTCGACGATCTCGCCGAACAGGCGGTTGGCGGCGCCGTCGGGCGCGGCAAGGTCCGCGCGTCGCAGCCGGACCTTCTCGGGCCGCACCGCGATGCAGGCCTCGCCCGCCGCGGCTCTGCCCGCGGCCGACCCGGAGGTTTCGGCGACCAGTGCGGCTGCGCCGCCGGCGGTCGCCACCGTCACGCGGCGGCCATTGCGCGCGACGACGCGGCCCTCGATCAGGTTGATGTCGCCGACGAAGCCGGCGATCCAGCGCGAGGCCGGCGTCTCGTAGAGGTCGCGCGGCGTGCCGACCTGGACCAGGCGGCCGCGGTCCATCACCCCGATGCGATCGGCCACCGTCATCGCCTCTTCCTGGTCGTGGGTGACGATGATGAAGGTGGTGCCGAGCCGGCGCTGCAATTCCTTCAGCTCTCCTTGCGTGCTCTGGCGCAGCTTCTTGTCGAGCGCGGCCATCGGCTCGTCGAGCAGCAGGATGCGCGGTCGCCGCGCCAGCGCCCGGGCCAGCGCGACGCGCTGGCGCTGGCCGCCGGAGAGCTGCTCGGGCTTGCGGCGCTCGAACCCCTCGAGCCGGACCAGCGCCAGCAGTTCGGCGACGCGGGCGGCGACCTGCGGCGCCGGCATGCCGGCGCGCTTGAGGCCGAAGGCGATGTTGTCGCGGACCGACAGATGCGGGAACAGCGCGTAGTTCTGGAACATCATGTTGACCGGACGGCGATGCGGCAGCACCGGCGCGACATCGTGGCCGTCGAGCAGGATCTCGCCGCGATCCGGCGCCTCGAATCCGGCGAGCATGCGCAGCAGGGTGGTCTTGCCGCAGCCGCTCGGCCCGAGCAGCGCGAAGAACTCGCCGGCCTTAAGGTCGAGCGAGAGATCGTCGACGGCGACGAATTCACCGAACCGCTTGGTGACGGCCGCGATGCGCAGCAGCGGTACCGTCAGGGGTTCGTTCGAAGCGGTCGTTGCGTGGTCGATCATCATCCCTCGTCGGCGGCCGGGCTGGGGCCGCACCATATACCGGGGATTTTTGCATTGAAAAGCCGGGACCGCGAGGGCGGTGGACGCCGCCCGGTTGCTTCAGTGCAGGGGCCCCGGGCCGGGTGTCGGCTGCGTGGTCATGAATTGCGCCAGCGCATCCCGATGGCCCGCGGTGATGGTCAGGCCGAGATATGAGCGGCGCCACAGCACGTCGTCGGCAAAGCGGGCCCATTCCCGCGCCATCAGGTAGTTGACCTCCAGGCCCGAAAGACCGTCGCCGAAATCGGGCCCGAGATCGTCGGGGTTGCGGGCGCCGTCCAGGATCTTCACCGACAGGGTGCCGTAGGCATTGACCAGCCGGCGGCTGGTCTCGGGCGTCAGGAACGGCCACCGCGCCCGCACGCCGTCGACCAGGCCGCCGATGGCGCCGCCCGCGACATCGCCCCCCGGCAGCGGCGCCTGCGCGGTCCACGGGCCCGGCATCGCGAAGAACGGCGCCAGCGCCGCCATGCCCGCCTCGGCCTGTCGCCGCGCGGTGGTGGTCTCGCCGCCGAACGTGGTCAGCAGCGGCGCCTCGCCGAACGACCGCTGCAGCCGGACGACGCCCTGGTCGCCGGTGGCGGCCCGCGACGAGGTGGCATCGCGCACGTGGATGCCGGCAACCGAGCGCAGCACGTCGGAGGCTTCCAGCTGCTCGCGGAAATATCGGTTGGCGGCGCGGACCAGATAGACCGCGTCGGACGCGGACACCGCGGCATGCGCCGGATCGCCGGCGAAGGCCCGCTCGACCGAGCCGATCAAGGTCACCTTGCCCTCGAGCGGAACCAGATGCACCAGGCGGCCGTCCGGCTGCTGCAGCAGGTAGACCTGGTCGTGGTCGAACAGGCGGCGCACCACGATCTGGCTCGATTGCACGATCGTGACCCTGGGCGGCCGGACCCGCAGCACGGTCTCGGCGACCGAGCAGAGCCAGCCGCCGGTGGCGTTGGCCAGCGCGCGCGCGGAAAAGATCTGGCGCTGGCCGCGACGCATGGCGACGACGCGCCAGATGTCGGAGCGGTCGGCGCGAATGCACCTCGCCTGGGTGACGATGGTCGCGCCCCGTTCCGCCGCGTCCATCGCCGTCAGCACGGTCAGGCGCGGATTGTCGACGACGCCGGCCGCATAGTCGACCGCGAGGCCGAACGGCCGCTTCAGCGGGTGTCCGAGCGGGTGATGGGTGAGGTCGATGGCTTCGCTGCGCGGCCACGGCCCGGGCGCCGACAGCCGGTCGTGGACGGCCATCCCCAGCCGCCACAGCCAGGACGGCCGCACGTCGTTGTTCATCGGCACCACCACCCGCACCGGGCGGACGAGGTACGGCGCGGCGCGCAGCCAGATATCCCGCTCGCTGATGGTCTGGCGTACCGTTCCAAGCCGGCCGCGCTCGAGCGCCCGCAGGTCGCCCTGGATCACGGGCGAGGCGGTGGCCGACGCCCCGGCGCCGAGGTCGCCCTGCTCGAGCACCAGCACCCGCAGCCCGCGGCCGGCCGCGTCGCGCGCGAGGCTGACCCCGTTGAGGCCACCGCCGATGATGGCGAGGTCGAAATCGGCCATCTGCGATTCTCCTAGTGTGGTGGTTCAGAAATTCCCTTCATATTTGCGGCGGGTTCTTCAAGGGAATTTATGTACCAAACCACACTAGAATCTTAGAATCCTAGTGTCCTTTCGACCCAGAAGTTCGCTCAAGACCCCGCCGCATTGTTCAGCGAACTTCTGGGTCGGGACACTGCGCCGCCGAGCGGAAGCTTCGGAAGCGCAGCCCGCGCGCAGCATGGCAAGCGTGGCGCGCGAAGCCAAGCCGCATCCTGCGAAATCCGCGCGCCCTCGTTCGAAGGTCGCCGCCGCGTTGCAATCCTGCCGCAGTCGGATGCGCAGCCGCCCGGGCGTCAATGCTGTCAGGGATTGGGGTTCGCCGTGGCTAGTGGAGTGGATTTGAC
>JBKQQE010000279.1:0-8974 GCA_052326245.1 Xanthobacteraceae bacterium
CCCGACCGGCTCAATATCCGGCTTAGGTCTCGACTGCCCCTCGGCCTGTTCGATGGTTTTTTCGAGGAGGGTCTTTGCGTCCAACTTACACCTCCCGCGTCTCGAAATCGATGCGCGGATCAATCCAGGTGTAGGTGAGGTCGGAAATCAGATTCACAATGAGGCCGACGAGTGCGAAGATATAGAGATTGGCAAACACCACCGGATAGTCGCGATTGAGCACGCTCTCGAAGCTCAGGAGTCCGAGGCCGTCGAGCGAGAAGATAGTCTCGATCAACAGCGAGCCGGCGAAGAAGGCGCTGACGAATGCGCCGGGAAAGCCGGCGATCACCAGCAGCATGGCGTTGCGGAAGATGTGGCCGTACAGCACCTGCCGTTCCGAGCAGCCCTTGGCGCGCGCGGTGAGCACGTATTGCTTGCGCAATTCCTCGAGAAACGAGTTCTTGGTGAGTAGCGTCATGGTGGCGAAGGCGGCGAGCCCCATGGAGACGATCGGCAATGTCAGATGCCAGAAGTAATCGAGAATCTTTTGCCACCAGGGAAACTGCGCCCAGCCGTCGGAGGTCAGTCCACGCAGCGGGAAGATTTGAAAGAAAGAGCCGCCGGCGAACAGGATGATGAGCAGGATCGCGAACAGGAATCCGGGAATGGCGTAGCCGACGATGATGACGCCGGAGGTCCAGACGTCGAATTGCGACCCGTCGCGCACCGCCTTGCGGATGCCGAGCGGGATCGAAATCAGATAGCTTAAGAGAGTCATCCAGATGCCGAGCGAGATCGAGACCGGCAGCTTTTCTTTGATCAGCTGCAATACGCTGACGTCGCGGAAATAGCTTTTGCCGAAGTCGAAGCGGACGTAGTTCCAGAGCATGATGAAGAAACGCTGGTAGGCCGGTTTGTCGAAACCGAACTGCTTTTCCAGGCTCTTGATGAATTCCGGATCGAGCCCCTGGGCGCCGCGGTATTTCGAGTTCATGGCGTCGCCGGACACGCCCATCTGGGCGCGCGCGCCGAAATCGCCGCCGGCCGACCCGGAGATCCGCGAGGTCGCGCCGGTGTCGGCGCCGCTCAGCTGCGCGATGATGCGCTCCACCGGTCCGCCGGGAGCGAACTGCACCACCACGAAGGAGACGAACAGGATGCCGAGCAAGGTCGGCACCATCAGCAGCAGCCGGCGGAAGATGTAGGCGCTCATGGTGTGCTCATGGCTTCGCAGCCGGTTCGGGCTGGGCGGCCAGGGCCGCCGCCTTGTCGGGTTCGCTCCACCACAATTCCGGCGCGCCGACGCCGTTGGTGTAGCGCGGCAGCCGCGCGGGATGGCCGAACACATCCCAATACGCGATCGGGTGGCTGGTGCGGTACCATTGCGGCACCCAGTAGCGGCCGGCGCGGAACACCCGGTCGAAGGCGCGGCAGGCGGTGGTGAGGTCGGCGCGATTGGCGGCGCCGATGATGCGGTCGAGCAGCGCGTCGATCGCGGGGTTGGCGATACCGGCCAGATTGTAGGAGCCCTTGGTCCTCGCCGCCTGCGACGAGAAGAACGGACGCATGCCGTCGCCGGGCGTCGCCGCCATGCTGAAGCGCTCGATGGTCATGTCGAAGTCGAAATCCTCGACCCGGGCGCGGTACTGCACCGGGTCGACCACCCGCAGCGACGCCTCGATGCCGAGCGTCTTCAGGTTCTTGATGTAGGGCGCATGATGGGCCTGCAGCAACGGTTCGTCGGCGAGGAATTCGATGGTGAACGGCTCGCCGTTCGGCAGCAGGCGCCGGCCGTCCTTGATCGGGCAGCCGGCATCCGTCAGCAGCTGCGAGGCGCGCCGCAGCAGCGCGCGATCCTGGCCGCTGCCGTCCGACACCGGCGGCACGAACGGCTCGCCGAACACCTCGTCCGGGATCTGGCCGCGGAACGGCTCCAGCAGCGCGCGTTCCGCCGCCGAGGGAAGTCCGTTCGCCATCATGTCCGAGTTCTGGAACGGCGAGACGGTCCGCGCATAGGCGCCGTACATGATGGTCTTGTTGGTCCACTCGAAATCGAACGCGCAGATCAGCGCTTCGCGCACCCGCGGATCGGCGAACTGGTTGCGCCGCAGATTGATGAACCAGCCCTGCGCGCCCGAGGGGGTCTCGTCGGGCAGCGTCTCGCGCTTGACGCGGCCGTCCTTGACGGCAGGGAAATCGTAGCGCGTCGCCCACACGCGGGCGGTGAACTCCTCGCGGTACAGGTAGTTCCTCGCGGTGAAGCCCTCGAAGGCGACATCGCGGTCGCGGTAGAACTCGAAGCGCACCACCTCGAAATTATACATGCCGCGGGCAACCGGCAGCCCGGCCGCCCACCAGTCCTTGACGCGATCGAACGCGATCGCGCGCCCGACCTCGAAATTCCCGACCTTGTAGGGCCCGGAGCCGAGCGGCACGTCGAGGCTGGATTCGTCGAAGGCGCGCGTGGCGTAGTAGGTCTTCGAGAAGATCGGCAGGCCCGCCACATAGAGCGGCACGTCGCGGGCGCGCCCGCGCGCGAAGCTCACGACCAGGGTCGCATTGTCGGCGGCTTCGGCGGCGGCCATGTCGCGCAGCTGCTGCTGGATCAGGGGGTGGCCCTTTTGCTTCAGCACCGTCAGCGAAAACGCGGCGTCCTGCGCGGTGAGCCGGCTGCCGTCGTGAAACCGCGCCTCCGGGCGCAGCGTGAAGCGATAGCTGAGGCCGTCGGGCGAAATGCTCACGGACTTCGCGGCGAGGCCATACATGGCATCCGGCTCGTCGGCGGCCCGCGCCATCAGCGTGGTGAACGTCAGCTCCATGCCCTGGGCACCGTCGCCCTTGAGAATGAAGGCGTTCAGCGAGTTGAAGGTCTGGTAGGACTGGTTGTAGGCGCGCACCGACGGCACGGTCGAGAACACGCCGCCCTTCGGCGCCGCCGCGTTGACGTAGTCGAAGCGCTGGAAATCCGCCGGGTATTTCAGGTCGCCGAACGCCGACATGCCGTGCGCGGCGGCCGCCTCCGCCGCGAACGCGCCAGACGCAGGGCGCAGCGTCGCCGCCGCGGCGGCGCCGAGCAGCAAGGCCTGCCGGCGGGTGAAAGCTGCGCCGCGCGCCGGATCGGTCAAGAGCGTCGGCCCACGCGCGCCGCCTTGTCGGGATCGAGCCACCAGACGGTCGGAAAGGCGGAGGCGCCGTATTTGGGCAGCGTCTCGGGACGCCCGAAGCGGTCCCAGCGCGCCTGCCGCAGCTTGCCGTAGGTCCACTGCGGCACCACGAAGTGATTCCACAGCAGCACGCGATCGAGCGCCTTGGTCGCGGCCACCAGGTCCTCGCGGCTCTTGGCGAAGATCACGCGATCGATCAGCGCGTCGATCGCCGCGTCCTTGATGCCGATCAGGTTGCGCGAGCCCGGCTGGTCGGCGGCCTGCGAGCCCCAGAAGCCGCGCTGCTCGTTGCCGGGCGACAGCGATTCGCCCCACAGCGCGGTGGTGATGTCGAAATCCCACTGCCGCAGCCGGTTCTCATACTGGGCGTCGTCGACGGTGCGCACCGACACCTCGACGCCGAGCCGCTCCAGCGACGGCTTGTAGAACAGCACGAAGCGCTCCGAATTCGGATCGGACGCCAGGAATTCGACGCTCAGCGCCTCGCCGCTGCCGGCATCGACCAGTTTGCGATCGCGCAGTTCGAAACCCGCTTCCTTCACGAGACGGGTCGCCTCGCGCAGGTTGGCGCGCACCGCCTCGGGCGAGCCGTTGACCGGATTGCTGTAGGGTGTCGTGAACACCTCGGGCGGCACCTTGCCGCGCACGGTCTCCAGGATCGCGAGCTCGTTGCCCTCCGGCAGGCCGGAACTGGCCAGCTCCAGGCCTTCGAAATAGCTGCCGATCCGCTTGTACTGGCCGAAGAAGATCTGCTTGTTCATTTCCTCGAAGTCGAAGGCGAGGTTGAAGGCGCGGCGCAGCCGCGCGTCCTTGAACTTGCCGCGGCGGATGTTGAAGGCGAAGGCCTGCATCACCCCGATGCTGCGAATCGGGAACTCCTCGAGCACCACGCGCTTGTCGCGCACGGCCGGAAAATCGTAGGCCGTGGCCCAGTTCTTGGCGCCGTTCTCGGTGCGGATGTCGACCTGGTCGGCCTTGAAGGCCTCGATCGCCACGGTGGAATCGCGAAAATACTCGAACCGCAGCTCGGCGAAATTGTCGCGCCCGATATTGACGTTCAGCGCCGCGCCCCAGTACTCCGGCACCCGCTCGTAGACGATGCTGCGGCCGGCGACGAACTCCTTGACGCGGTAGGCGCCGCAGCCGAGCGGCTTTTCCAGGATGGTGGCGGAGATGTCGCGCGGACGCCCCGATTCGTCGTTCCCCTCCCACCAGTGCTTCGGCAAGATGTTCATGTGGCCGACGATCTGCGGCAGTTCGCGGTTGCCCGGGCCATCGAAGGTGAAGGTGATCTCGCGCTCGCCGGTCTTTTCCGCCTTCACCACGTGGCGGTAGTAGGCCGACAGCTGCGGGCTGTTCTTCTTGTAGGCGTCGAAGGAAAAGATCACGTCCTCCGGTGACACCGGCACGCCGTCGTGCCACTTCGCCTCGGCGCGCAGCCGATAGGTCACCGCGCTGGAGTCGTCCGGATAGCGCACCGCCTCGGCCAGCAGTCCGTATTCGGTGGACACCTCGTCCTGCGCCGGCACCAGCAGCGTGTCGTAGACCTGGTCGATCCCGGCCGCGATCGAACCTTTGACGCCGGCGACCGTGAGGTTGAAGTTGTCGAAGGTGCCGAGCGCGATCTGGCGCACCTCGCCGCCCTTCGGGGCATCGGGATTGACGTAGTCAAAATGCTTGAATTCCGCCGGGTACTTCACCGAGCCGAACAGCGACAGGGCGTGACGCCAGGGCGGCTGAGCGGCGGCGGGCTGGGCCGCGGCTGCGGCAAGCCAGTCGCCGGGGCCGACGTCAATCAGGGGGATCGCGGCGGCAAGCGCACCGCCTTGCAGCACGCGGCGTCGGGAAATTTTCAACACGCAAATCCTGTCAAGTTCAGGCCGGCGGCCGCGGGACGACCGCACCGGCACGTTTCGCAGTGATTATGTCGGTTTTTGGATGCGTTTGCATCCCCCGAAGTCACGCCGCCGCAAGGCTTCGGCCAAAACAAAACGGCCAGGCAAGCCTGGCCGTTTCATGAAATTCCGCGACCGCGCGATTACTTGGCGGCGGTGGGCAGCGGCGCCGGGCTGTCCGACAGCGTGTGCAGGTAGTCGATCACGTCGGCGCGTTCGCTGTCCTTCGGGATACCGGCAAAGCCCATCGCGGTTCCCGCGATATAGCCCTTCGGGTTGGCAATGAACTTGTTGAGTTCGTCGTAGGTCCAGGTGCCGCCCTTGGCCTTCATCGCCGCCGAATAGTTGAACCCGGGCGCGGATCCCCGCTCGCGGTTCACGATATTGTAGAGGTTCGGACCCACCGCGTTCTTGCCGCCCTTGTCGAAGGTGTGGCAGGCCGCGCATTTCTTGGCGGCCGCGGCGCCTTTTTCCACCGACGCGGTCTGCAGCAGCTTCTCGATCGGTTCCGCCGCGGCCGGCGCCGCGGCTTCCTTGGCCGCGCCTTCCTCCTTCACCGCGATCTCGAAGCCGGGCTTCTCCAGCGGCTTCGGCGCGAAGATGGCGTTGGCGGTGAAGCTCGTCACCAGCACGACCAGGCAGGTGCCGAGGACAGCACCGATGATTTTGTTGAGTTCGAAGGAGTCCATGTCGGATCAGCCCCACGCCGGGAAGGTCACGTTGAGAAGCGCGAATGGGATGACTGAAGACCAAAAATCGGCCCAAAAATCAAGCGCTCACGCCAGCGGCGACACCGCTATCGCCGATTTGAAGTTTCGGCTTCGGCGAGATAACGGTTTGCCACCGGCCTGGCAACCCGTATAACCGCCCGGCTTCGTTGAAATCACCCGATAATTCCCATTTTATCCGGCAACGAATGTTAGAACCGGGACACTAGCCGCCGCCATGGCCCGACGCGACACCCTCGTCCTGATACCCGCCCGGATGGCCGCGACCCGACTCGCGGGCAAGCCGCTGAAGGACATTGCCGGCGAACCGATGATCGTCCACGTCTGGCGCCGCGCGCTCGCCGCCGACATCGGCCAGGTGGTGGTGGCGACCGACACGGCGGAGATCGCGGCGGCGGTGACGGCGCAGGGCGGGGAAGCGGTGATGACCCGGGCGGACCATCCTTCCGGCTCCGACCGGATCTTCGAGGCGCTCGGCACGCTCGATGGCGGCGGCGCGGTCACCACCATCATCAACATCCAGGGCGACCTGCCCACCATCGCGCCGCAGGACATCCGCGCCGTGCTGGGCCCGCTCGACGACCCCGCGGTCGACATCGCCACCCTGGCGGCGATGATCCGCAATCCGGACGAACATACCAACCCCAACGTGGTCAAGGTGGTGGGCACGGCAGTTGGCGCCAACCGGCTGCGCGCGCTGTATTTCACCCGCGCCACCGCGCCCTACGGCGACGGCCCGCGCTACCACCATATCGGCCTCTACGCGTATCGCCGCGCCGCGCTGACGCGGTTCGTGGCGCTGCCGCCCTCGCCGCTGGAGACGCGCGAGAAGCTCGAACAGCTGCGCGCGCTGGAGGCCGGCATGCGAATCGACGTCACCGTGGTTGACTCCGTGCCGCTGGGCGTCGATACGCCGCATGACCTCGAGATGGCGCGCCGGACGCTCGGCGGCCATGCCGGTGATCAGACCGCCCCCGGGGCAACACGAGCAGAGCCATGAAAATCGCATTCCAGGGCGAACGCGGCGCCAATTCCCACATCGCCATCGCCGAGGCCTATCCCGACGCCGAGCCGCTGCCCTGCGCGACCTTCGAGGACGCGCTGGCCGCGATCACCTCGGGCGAGGCGGACCTCGGCATGATCCCGATCGAGAATTCGGTCGCCGGACGGGTCGCCGACATTCACCACCTGCTGCCGCATTCCGGCCTGTTCATCGTCGGCGAGTGGTTCCTGCCGGTCCACCACCAGCTGATGGGGCTGCGCGGCGCCAGGCTTGCCGACATCAAGACGGTCGAGAGCCATGTCCACGCGCTCGGGCAGTGCCGCAAGATCATCCGCAAGCTCGGCATCCGCTCGATCGTGGCCGGCGACACCGCGGGCTCCGCGCGCGCCATCGCCGAGCGCGGCGACAAGGGCTGCGCCGCGATCGCCTCGCGGCTGGCCGCCGAGATCTATGGCCTCGACATCCTCAGCGAGGACATCGAGGACGAGACCCACAACACCACCCGCTTCGTCGTGCTGGCGCGCGAGGAGAAATGGGCGAGCCCGCAGCAGGCGCCGCTGGTCACCAGCTTCGTGTTCCGGGTGCGCAACCTGCCGGCCGCGCTGTACAAGGCGCTCGGCGGCTTCGCCACCAACGGCGTCAACATGACCAAGCTGGAAAGCTATATGGTCGACGGCAGCTTCTTCGCGACCCAGTTCTACGCCGATGTCGACGGCCATCCCGACGACCGCAGCCTCGCCAACGCGCTGGAGGAGTTGCGGTTCTTCTCGCGCGAATTCCGCATCGTCGGGGTCTATCCGGCGCACCCGTTCCGCGCCACGCTCAGCGAGTACTAACTCACACCCAGCGTCATTCCGGGGCGTCGCGGAGCGACGAACCCGGAATCCCGCACCATCATCGCTGCACTTGGCTAAGGCTGCGAGATTCCGGATAGCCGCTTGCGCGGCTTCCGGAATGACATCGGGATATTTCAACAACCTGCTACGGCTGCCGCTTCATTCCGGCCGCCTAAGCCCAAACGCCTCCGCCAGCAGGCTGTAGCTGTGCTTGCGCGCGGCGTGGTCGAAGATCGCGCTGATCACCATGGCCTCGTCCGCCTCGCTGGCGGCAAGCAGCGGCTCGATCTTGCGCTTCAGCGTCGCCGGGCTGCCGACGAACAGCCGCTCGCGATTGCGCGCCACCGCGGCGCGCTCGGCTTCGGTATAGGGATAGCCGAGCGCCTCCTCCGGGCTGGGCAGCGGCCCGTACTGGCCGCGGTCGCGGCGCAGCCGGCTGAGATCCATCGAGGCGGCGAGCCGTTCCGCCTCCGCATCGGTATCGGCCGCGATCACCGCGATGGCGAGGATCGCGTAGGGCGCCTCGCGCCAGCGCGACCGCTGGAAATGGCTGCGGTAGTGCCGCATCACGTCGACCGCGTCGATGGTCGCGAAATGGTGGG
Source organism: Xanthobacteraceae bacterium (assembly GCA_052326245.1). Lineage (GTDB taxonomy): Bacteria > Pseudomonadota > Alphaproteobacteria > Rhizobiales > Xanthobacteraceae > Bradyrhizobium_A. Next base: position 8,211 of record JBKQQE010000279.1, read on the forward strand.
CGAAGGCGAAGCCCATCCCGATCTGGGCCGCGAGCTGGGAGCTGTAGTCGCTGGAGCCGAGCAGCCACAGCGGCGGCAGCGGCACGTCGTTGGGCATCGCCACCACGGAATTGAAGGGATGGCCGGGCGGGAATTCGCGGGTCTCCCACAGCGTCAGTTCGTGCAGCCGCTCGAGGAAATCGTCGCCCTCGCGGCCCTGCATCCGCTGGCGCAGCGCATAGGCGGTGGCCGGATCGGTGCCCGGCGCGCGGCCGAGCCCGAGATCGATCCGCCCTGGAAACAGCGCCTCCAGCATCTTGAACCGTTCCGCCACCACCAGCGGCGCGTGATTGGGCAGCATCACGCCGCCGGAGCCGACGCGGATGTGCCGGGTGACCGCCGCGATCTGGCCGATCATGAGATCGGGCGCGGGGCTCGCGACCGAAGCAAGGTTGTGGTGTTCGGCCAGCCAATAGCGGACATAGCCCAAGCCGTCGGCATGACGCGCCAGGTCGATGCTGTTGCGCAGCGCCGCGGCAGGCTTGGTGGCGGAGGTGACGACGGATAGGTCGAGAATCGACAATGGAACCATCCCGCGAACCTAGTGCGTCGGCCATGCGGCTCAAGATGCCGCCGAATCGGCCCGCGGACAGCCAGCGACCACCTCCATTGTGGGCGAAACAAATGCTTTACAAAGCGCAAACAAACTTCCCACCCGCCAGAACACCAGCTAATTACTTATAGTTGCGCAATAATATTCGTTTCAGTCGAGCCCACAAGCGCGT
>JBKQQE010000280.1:0-10840 GCA_052326245.1 Xanthobacteraceae bacterium
CGAGAAGGGCGACATCATCCGCGCCGCGATCGGCTACGCGCTCGCCGAGGATGGAATCGGCTCGGCGCGGCTGCGGGAGAAATACGGTCCGAAGATGAGCGAAGGCGCCGACCGCGTCGCGTTCGACATCGCCAGCCAGCCGGCCGCGGCGAGCAGCGCCGAATTCGCCCAGATTGCCAAGATGGCGGCGAGCGTCGATACGCTGGAAGGTTTCCTGCGCGAAATGAGGACCCGCTTCCCCGACGCGATGGCGAAGGCGGCCCCGGCGGACCCCAACCCTACCGGGTCGCTGCCGGCGCTCCCCCGCGTTCGCGAAGCGGTCGCGCGCTGAGCCCGGTTTACAGGCTGGATTCCTAAATCAGCTGAAAATTGATTCAAGGCTCGATGGTCGCCGTTGAGCGCTCCCACTCCCGATTTTTGGCTCGCCAGTTGCGTAGGCGGGAAAAACGTCCCGATCGTAAATGTTGGCTCTCAAAGCCCTCGTCGGAATTCAGCAAGCCGTGGGTCCCGAGGTCAACGCGGTCCGTTTGCGCGGTTCGTCACGTCCGCTGGCGATCAGCAGTTCGGCCGGCGTTCTCATTCGCCATCCGTTCGCGCGCAAGCTTGTACAGCAAATCGTGCCCCGACATGGCATCCGCAAGGAAGCGGTCGAAGGCTTGCAGGATGGAAGGCTTGAGCTCGACCAGGCGACCGCCGCGGCCGGAAAGGCTGGCATCGCCGTGTTGTGCGGCGTCTTCCAGGAGCGCCCGCACATGGGTCCGCGATACGCCGAACCGGGCGCCGATATCCGAGTAGGACAGACCTTTGGCGGCATCGCCGGTGGACATTTGAATGAGCTTGATCAGGACAAGCACGCCGGAATCGCGACCCATGAACCGCATCACGGCAGGATTGTTGGCCAGGATCTGCGCGCCTTTGGCGGAAAAATCGAGAGCGACCAGCCGCTGGGCCCGCTGGAACGCGGGATCCCGCGTCATCGGCTCGCCATAGCCAGGGTCCGGAAACATCACATGCAACGGTGTATAGTGGTAGACTAGCCACTCCCGATCGAGCGACATCATCTTGGCGGTGGGGGTGAGAATGCGCACCCGGCCATCGTGTTCCGAGGGGTGGGAGTCGACATAGCCAAGTTGAACGAGCCGGGCCACCAATGCATCGACCCGGCGTTCGCTTGCCAGTCCGAAGGTCCGTAATTCGTCCTTGAGCCGGCGCGGCGTCGGCCATGTCGTCCGGTCGGTCACCTCATGGCGCAGATGCAGGGACATGATCAGATTGAACGTCACCTGTCGCATCGCCTCGACCAGCAATCGGCTGCGGAATTGATCGCCCTCGTGCAGCGCCAGGACCGCGTCGACGAAGGCCGTGCGGGCAGCCGAAAAGCGCGGGTGGCCGAGAATCTGTTCGGGGGTATGAACAGTGCTGGCGACAGCTTGGGAAGGAGCGGACATCTGCGGAGGGCTTTGCGGCTTCGTTGCCGTCCCAGTTATCGGCTAAACGTAAAGAATTCAATGTTCCCCAAGGGAATCCGTAAGAGAATCCGTGGGGATTTCGGCGCCACACGCTGCACGCTCGCCATCCGGCCACGCAAAGCCCTGAAATAGTTGCATGCTTCGATAGGCCCCGGCGGACATGAGATCATGTGGCGTCGGTTTCATCAGGGCGTCTGAGGTGGCGGTCGCGAACTCACGATCAACCCGCCCACGTATTCCGATAAGATGGAATTGGCCGGTTCAGCGGGCAATCCGAAGGCAGAATCAAAAGTGGTCTGGCAGACTGGCCTGCTTGAGAGCCTGCTTGAGCCTGGCGAGAAATTCGTCCTTGATCGCAAGGGCCGGCAGACCATTGATGCTGATGCCTGGCAACAGCTCGCGGAGTTTGCGGACGCCCTGTTCGGCCTCCTGGTGTCTCGACAGCAGGGAATAGGTTGCGGTCGACAATGCAAGACCGAACCACCAGCCGGGTTTGTTTGTTACCGCGCGCCGCGCCCATTCGTTCGCGGTTTCGTAGTCGCCCTTGACGAAATAGGCCAACGACAAGCCCGTATAGCGGAAAAACATGCTGGGATCGCGAGGGTTCAGCCGGATCGCGACTTGCGTTTTCTCGAGTGACTCGTCAGCCAGTCCCGCGAAGGCCAGCGTTGTCCCGTAACTGCCATACGCCAGCGAAAAGTTTGGATTGATCTCCAGCGCTCTCCTGAATTCGGAGAAAGCCGCTTCATAGCGTCCCAGATGTTGTCCATAGACGATGCCCAGAATCCAGTGAGCGTATTCGTCGCCTTGATCAAGGGTGACGGCTTTCTCGGCCATCTGCTGCGCTTCCATTTGCATTTGCGGGGGGTGGCGTGCGAAGCCCATCAGGAAAAGATGCGCAGCGGCGCATGCGGCGAGTTGATAGCCCTTGGCGCTGTCCGGCGCAGTTCTGATGATCTCGTGTCCTGCCACGCGGGCCTTTTCGAGGCTCTCCGCGGTCTGGAGGTAGACTTCGCGCCACCCGCGCTTTGCCATATTCCAGATCTGGATCTCGGGCCGCTCGCCGCGTCCGGTGACGAGCCCTTCGTTCAACACGATCTGGGTCTGGATTGTCGAAACGATCCCGCGCGTGATTTCGTCCTGAGCGTCGAAGATATCGTCGATGTTGCCATCATATTTGTCGGCCCAGACATGGATGGCACTGCTTGCCTCTATCAGCTGTGCGGTGATGCGAATCATTGATCCGGCGCATCGGACGCTCCCCTCAAGAACGTAACGAACGCCAAGATCCCGTCCGACCTCGTCAAGACCGGAGACACGATTCCTGTAGGCAAAGCTGGAATGACGCGCGATCACGAACAGGCTCCGGATGCGCGACAGCTCGATGATGATGTCGTCGGTCAGCCCGTCCGCCAGGTATTGCTGAGCCGGATCGTCGCTGGTGATGCGAAACGGCAGAACCGCGATCGATGGCTTGTCCGGAAGCGCCGGGTTCAATTCGCCTCGCGTGACGTCCGGCGCAAAATCGTGAGCCGGGATCAGGCGATAGCCCTGCCCGGGAATCGTCAGGAGGTGACACCCTCCCTGGCCTTGCCTGCCCAACGCTTTTCGGATCGCCGAGATGTGGACCTGAATGTTGTTTTCTTCAACGATGCGACCGGCCCAGACGTCAGCCATCAATTGATCCTTGCTGACCGTCTCGCCATTCGCCTTTGCCAGCACGCAAAGGATATCAAGCGCCCGGCTTCCGAGCTGCACCGGCGATCCGCCGTCAGCCAGCTGCCGTGCATCCAGATCAAGCCGGAAATTGCCAAATCTGATGAGTGTCATGTCAGCGGAGCAAACGAGGCCTTCAGAAAAATTAAGGACATTAATGGGGACTTTAAGCCGGGCCCTCGATACGGTCCAGACCAGTGCCGCCGATTTGAAGTTCCAGCTCCATCCGCCGCACGCAAGGTTATCGGTCCTGGATACAAAGATGCACTACGATCTCGTTATCGTTGGTGGCGGTCTGGCGGGTTCGTCGTTGGGCCTGAATATGGCGCGCGCCGGCGCCAAGGTGCTGATCCTGGACCGCGAAGGCAGGTTTCGCGATCGGGTGCGAGGCGAGGGCGTCTTTCCCTGGGGGTGTGCCGAAGCGAAGTCGCTGGGGATCTATGATGACCTGCGGGCTCGATGCGGCAGGGAAATCGCGCTCTGGCGGCGGCATCTTGACGCTGGGCGAACTGTCGCTCGCGATCTCGTGTCCACGACGCCGAGTGGTCTCGGCTTGCTCAATTTCCGTCACGAGGAGATGCAGGAGGCCCTGATCGGGATGGCGGAGGACGCCGACGCGACGGTTCGCCGCCGGGCCGAGGTGGTTGGTGTCAGCCCGGGGAACTGTCCGGAGGTGAAATTGTGCAACGGCGAGCGGGTGACGGCACGGCTCGTTGTGGGGGCTGACGGGCGCGCGTCGCGCGTGCGTGGCTGGGGCGGCTTCACGGTTCACAGGGATCCGGACCTTCTCGTCATCGCCAGCACCGTTCACGAGGGACTTGGCGCACCGGACGATGCCATCAACTCTTGCATGAGCGTTCGGCGCGGACAGAGCATGCTGCTGTATCCACTCGGTGGAGGATGCCATCGAAGCTATCTCATCTATCGCGCGTCGGACCGGCCCCAACGTTTCAGCGGCGACCGGGATGCTGCAGCGTTCCTGGCGGCTTGCCGGGAAATGGCCATGCCGGCCGAGTGGTTCGACGATGCCACGCAGAATGGCCTGCTGGCCTCTTTCAGCAGCTCCGCGAGCTGGGTCAATCATCCCGCGCGTGACGGCGTGGTCCTGATTGGCGACGCTGCAGGCGCGAGCGACCCTACCTATGGATCCGGGTTGGCTCTTGCCCTGCGCGATGTACGGCTGCTGCGCGACCAACTGCTCGCCGAGGCGGACTGGACAATCGCCGCCGACCGTTATGCGGTGGCGCACGATCACGACTTTTCGGCGCTGAAGCGGATCACGGACTGGTTCACCGACATCAACTTTTCCGCGGGCCCAGATGCAGATGCCCTCAGGGCGCGATGTTTGCCGTTGTGGGCTACTGATCCCTCCCGTGTGCCGGACCTGCACGGAGCAGGGCCGGACGCGCCCAGTGATGAACATGCACGGAAACGTTTATACGGGCTCTGCTGAGTTGCCGCGCGGCAGCCGCGTCGCCTTCAGAGCAAAGCGGGCATCAACTTCGGCGCGCCACGCCACCGGATTGATGGGCACGCGGCCTCAAGGGCGATGCCCGATCACAGGCCGAGAAGCCTGCGGCTGGCCTGCTCGAAAGCCGCAAGTGAATCGGCGCGGCGATGAAATTCGCGATGCGGCCGTGCGGCTTCATTCGCGCGCTGCGCCATGGCAGCGGCGCAAGGCTCGACGCAGATCCTGTTTCCGGACCAGTCGACGCTCAACATCGGCCGCAACAGCAGCCTCGTGATTGACGAATATGTTTACGATCCGAACAGCGGCAGCGGTACGATGCTGGCCTCCCTGACCAAGGGGACGCTGCGATTCGTCGGCGGCCAGATCAGCCACACCGACGGCGTGATGCTGAATACGCCCGTCGCCACCCTGGGCATCCGCGGTGGCGTGGCGACCGTTGCCTATCCCATCACGCCTAAGCTCGCCGGCTCCGATCCGAATCTGGCCGGCTGCAACGGACAACTGGTGATCGGGCACGTCGGGACGCTGACGTTGAAGAACAAGGTCAGCGAAGTCACGATTCGCCCCGGCTTCGCGACATGCGTCAACGGTGCGAACGTCCCGATCGTGGCGCCGTTCCGGGTCTCCGACGTGGTGCTGGCGAATGTGGTCTCGACCCTGCGCAGCGGGCCTGGCCAGACCGGCGGTGGCGCGTCCACGCCCCCGGCGGCGCCGCTCATCGCCACCCATGGGGTCGGCACCGTCATTCTCAACCGTCCGACGCATCCGCCCGGCACCGATCCGCTGGGCTACACGTCGATCTTCGGTGGCGGCAACGACGTGGTGCGAAGCAAGTCGCAGGCGACACAGCTCAAGAGCGGCACCGCGCCGCCGCCCTACGGAGCTCACTAGCGCGGTGATTTTGAAGTACCTATCAGTTTCGCGGCAGAAACCGTGCGTCCCGTCATACGGGAGCCGTTTTCGCAGGAAGTTGCAATGACCGTTCTCAGCGGCGGCGAGAGATGAACACGCCGCAGGCAAACAGAAGCGCATGCTCGCGCGTGAATTGGGCCGAAACTTAATCTCTCCGAACCGCCCGACATTCAAAATTCCATTTCATTGACGGTCGCGGTGTCGCAGCGCATCATTTCACGGGTCGGTTCGACGCGGGCCGGCCGCTCCCTTGCGAGCGCCCCGTAAACCTTCACGCGCACTGTCCGTTACGGTCAGGCCGCGGCGCATTGCGCCGCCGGCGGAGCCGTGCCGCGGGCAGGCAGGAGATAATGTGATGAAGGACAAGATGACTTCGCGCCTGGACCGCCGCAGCCTGTTGCGCGCCGGCGTGGCGGCGGTGGCCGCGGCGCCGCTCGGCGTGCTCGGCGCCCGGGCTCTGCCGTTCCGGTCGACCCGCCCGGACATCGATTTTTCCCAGTTCCCGCTGTGCCGGACGGCGGCGGAGGCGCCGGCGTTGTCCGGTCCGCCGCGCAAGCTGAAGCTGTCATGGAATGCGGGCGCGGTGTGCCTTGCGCCGCTGCCGGTTGCGATCGAGCAGGGCCTGTTCGCGAAACGCAATCTCGACATTGAGCTGGTGAACTACAGCGGCTCGACCGATCAACTGCTCGAGGCCATCGCCACCGGAAAATCCGACGCCGGTCTCGGCATGGCGCTGCGCTGGCTGAAGCCGCTGGAGCAGGGCTTTGACGTCAAGATTGCGGCCGGCACCCACGGCGGTTGCATGCGCGTGCTCAGCCGCGCCGACTCCGGGGTCAACAAGCTTGCCGACCTGAAAGGCAAGACGGTTGCGGTCGGCGATCTCGCCGGTCCCGACAAGAACTTCTTTTCGATCCAGCTCGCCCGGCTGGGCATCGATCCGACCAGCGAGGTCGACTGGCGGGTCTATCCCGGCAACCTGCTGCAGCTCGCGGTCGAGAAGGGCGAGGCGCAGGCGGTCCTGGCCTCGGATCCGATCGCCTATCTCTGGCTCAAGGACCCGGCCTACAAGGAGGTCGCGTCCAATCTCGACGGCGACTACAGGGACAAGACCTGCTGTATCGTCGGCCTGCGCGGCAGCCTGGTGCGCGAGGAACCGGACGTGGCGCGAGCCCTGACCCAGGCGATCCTCGATGCCGCGATGTTCACCTCGCAGCATCCGGACCTCGCTGCCGCGGCGTTCAAGCCGTATGCGCCGAAGACCGCCACGCTTGAGGATCTCGAGGGCATGGTGCGCTACCACACCCATCATCATCACCCGGTCGGCGACGCCCTGAAGCAGGAGCTCAAGGCCTATGCCGACGACCTCAAGCTGGTCTCGGTGTTCAAGCCGACCACCGACACGGCGCGTTTCGCGGAGCGGATCTATGTCAACCTATTCGGCGTCTGAGCCGGGTCTCGGAGCGCCTCGCCGCGCTTTGCCGCTGCGCGCAGTGGCGCTCTGGCGCGATGAGGCCCGCCTCGCGCGGCGCATCGGCGCGGGCCTCGCGGCCGGCGCCGCATGGGTCGCGTTCGGGGCGTCCTGCCTGTGGTGGGACGATCTGGGCGACTGGTCGCGCACTGAGGCCCTGGCGATCGGCGCGTTTGCCATCGCAGCCGCCGTGGCGGTCGCGACGGCGGCGTCGCCGCCGGGCCGCGTCGCCGATCAGATCGCGCGGCGCCTGCCGTGGCTAACGCTGCTCGGGGTCGCGTTGACGGCATGGGAGCTCGCCACCGCCAAGTTCGGCTGGCTGCCGCTGCCGTTCTTCCCGCCGCCGCAGGCGATCCTTGAGGTCTATACCGACGACCTGCCGAAGCTCGCCACCAGCGTGTTCGCTTCCGTCAAGCTGCAGCTCGGCGGTTACGCGATCGGCGCCGCCGCCGGCTTCCTCACCGGCGTCGCCATCGGTTGCTCGCGCGCGGTCGGCTACTGGGTCCATCCGGTGCTGCGCTTCATCGGTCCGCTGCCGGCGACGGCCTGGCTGCCGATCGCCTTCTTCGTGTTTCCGTCGAGCCTGAGCGCCAGCACCTTCCTGATCGCGCTCGCTACCGGCTTTCCGGTCACCGTGCTGACCTGGTCGGGGGTGGCGAGCGTCAGCACGGCTTATCATGACGTCGCCCGCACGCTCGGCGCGAGCCGTTGGTTCCTGATCACGCGGGTGGCGATTCCCGGCGCGCTGCCGCACGTCTTCGTCGGGCTGTTCATGGGGCTCGGCGCATCCTTCGCCGTTCTCGTCGTCGCCGAGATGATCGGGGTCAAGGCCGGCCTCGGCTGGTACCTGCAATGGGCGCAGGGCTGGGCCGCCTATGCCAACATGTACGCGGCGCTGATCGTGATGTCGCTGTTGTGCTCGGGCGCCATCACGCTGCTGTTCAAGACTCGCGACCGCGTGCTGGTGTGGCAGAAGGGAGTGGTCCGATGGTAACGGCACAAGCCCTGGTCGCGCCGGTCACCGCGGGAGCCGCGCTCGAGGTCGATGGCGTCAGCCACGCCTTCGACATCGACGGCCGCGTGCTGCCGGTGCTCGACCAGGTCAGCTTCACGGCGGCGCCCGGCGAATTCGTGGCTCTGCTCGGTCCGTCCGGATGCGGCAAGTCCACGCTGCTGCGGCTGGTCGCCGGGCTCGAGCCACCGCGCGCGGGCACGCTACGCGAGGACGGCGCGCCGATCGAGCGGCCGCATCCCTCGCGGGTGGTCGTGTTCCAGGATCCGACCCTGTTTCCATGGCGCACGGTCTGGCAAAACGTGGCGCTCGGCCTCGAGGCCCAGGGCATTCTGCGGCGCGAACGCGCCCGCGTCGACGCGGCGCTCGATCTGGTCGGCCTCGGCGGCTTTCGCGATGCCTATCCGCATCAGCTGTCCGGCGGCATGGCGCAGCGGGTCGCCCTGGCGCGCGCGCTGGTGAACGATCCGAAGATTCTCGTACTCGACGAGCCGCTCGGCAAACTCGACTCGCTGACGCGCATCGCGATGCAGACCGAACTGCTGGCGCTGTGGCAGCGCAGCGGCTTCACCTCGCTGCTGGTGACCCACGACGTCGAGGAGGCGGTGTTCCTCGCCACCCGGATCATCGTGTTCAGCGACCGGCCGGCACGGATCAAGGCCGAGATCGATGTCGACCGGCCGTATCCACGCCATCGCGGCGATCCCGCGCTGGCCGAGCTGCGCCGGCGCGTTCTTGGCCTGTTGGGAGCGGACGCGACATGGTGAGCGCGCTCAGTTCGATCCGTCCCGCGGCTGCCGTCACGCCAGTCGAGGCGGCGCGGGCGCTGGCGCCGGAGTTCGCGGCGCGCGCCGCCGCCCACGATCGCGACGGCAGCTTTCCATTCGATAATTTTTCGCGGCTGGCCGATGCCGGCCTGCTCGCGCTGACCGTCCCGGCCTCCCTCGGCGGCGGCGGCGCGGCGGCCGGCGAAGCGGCACGCATCATCAACATCATCGCCGAGGCCGACCCATCCACGGCGCTGGTGCTGGCCATGCACTACGTCCAGCACCTGGTCATGGCGACCGGCGATCGCTATCCGGCGGCGCTGGCGCGCAAGCTGGCGCGCGAGAGCGTCGAGGGTGTGGCGTTGATCAACGCGCTGCGGGTCGAGCCCGACCTCGGCTCGCCGTCGCGGGGTGGGCTGCCGGCGACCATCGCGCGGCGCACGGCGACGGGCTTTCGGCTCAGCGGGTACAAGCTCTATTCAACCGGCGCGCCGCTGCTGAAGTGGTATGTGGTATGGGCGCGGACCGACGAGCCGGAGGTTCGTGTCGGCCCGTTGCTGGTGGCCGCGAACAGCCCCGGCATTCGCATCGTCGAAACCTGGGATCATATCGGCCTGCGCGCCAGCGGCAGCCACGATGTGGTGTTCGACGACGTGCCGGTGCCGCTCGATCACGAGATCGACCTGCGCCGGCCCGCCGACTGGCAGGCGGTGGACCCGTTCCACCTGGCGATCCACGGGCTGTTCATCGCCGCAATCTACCACGGCGTGGCGCGCGCGGCGCAGGATTGGGTAAAGGACTTCGTGACGCATCGGGTGCCGTCGAACCTTGGCGCGGCGCTGGCGACGCTGCCCCGCGTGCAGGAAGCCATCGGCGACGGCGAGATCAAGCTCGCCATCAACAGGCGCCTGATCGACAGCTTCGCCTCCGACATCGACGCCGGCGCCGCGCTCGATCACGGCGAGGCCGCCATCCTCAAGCTCGCGGTGACCAACAATGCGGTGGCTGTGGTCGAAGGCGCGCTGGCGCTCACCGGCAACCATGGCCTGAGCCGGAGCAATCCGCTCGAGCGTCACTATCGGGACGTGCTGTGCGGCCGCGTCCATACCCCGCAGGACGATTCCACGCGCATCGCGGCCGGGCGGTTCGCGCTGGCGCTCTAAAACACCTCGCGCACAAGGAGCCTACAATGTCCGTCGAATTCATCGGATTCATCGGCAACAACAATTCCTCGGAGACCACCGTCCGCACCGGTCCGGTGGTGGATCGAAACCATATCGAGACGCTGGCCAAGGCGCATGAGAACGCCGGGTTCGACCGCGCGCTGCTGGCGTTCCATTCCACCAGTCCGGACAGCCTCCAGGTCGGCCAGCACGTGCTCGGCGTCACCCAGGCGCTCAAGGTGATGATCGCGCAGCGTCCCGGCTTCACGGCTCCGACCGTGCTGGCGCGGCAGTTCGCGACGCTGGACCAGTTGTGGCCGGGACGGCTGTCGCTGCACGTCATCACCGGCGGCAATGCCGCGGAGCTGAGGCAGGACGGCAACGCGCTCGACGACAAGGACGAGCGCTACGCCCGCACCGACGAGTTCCTGCAGGTGCTGCGGCAGGAGTGGCACAGCACCGTGCCGTTCGACTTCGCTGGAAAATACTATCGGGTGCAGGGCGGTTTCGCCCAGGTGCGCCCGACCCGAAGCGACAGCATCCGGGTGTTCGTCGGCGGCGGGTCCGACGCGGCCATCGAGGTCGCCGGCAAGCATGCCGACACCTTCGCGCTGTGGGGCGAATCCTACGCCCAAGTGCGCGACGTCACCGCGCGTGTCCGCCAGGCCGCGGCGCGGCATGGCCGGCCGGCGCCGCGCTTCAGCCTGTCGGTCCGTCCCATCCTGGCCGAGACCGAGGACAAGGCCTGGGCCAGGGCCGAGGCGATCCTGCAGCGGGCGACCGAGTTGCAGGACCAGACCGGCTACCGGCGGCCGGCCGACGGCCATGCCACGGCCGGCGCGCGCCGGCTGCTGGCGCTGGC
>JBKQQE010000281.1:0-8130 GCA_052326245.1 Xanthobacteraceae bacterium
TCGAAAAGACCGCCAGGAATTACCTCGCCGTCATAACTCTCGCCGCCATCGTGCTGTGGCTACGATAAATGTCCACAGAACCTAGAGTTCGATCATCGTGTTGAAAACATGACGCCGCGCTACTTGATCCGGCCCGACAGCCGCAGCACGAAGATCAGCACTTCGGCGACCGCCTTGTAGAGTTCGGCCGGAATTTCGTCGCCCAGTTCGACGTTGGAGAGCGCGCCGGCCAGCGCCTCGTTCTCCTCGATCGGGATGTTGTTGGCTTTCGCCACCTCGATGATCTTTTCACCGATGGCGCCCTTGCCCTTGGCGACGACGCGCGGCGCGCCCTTGTTCTTGCGATCATATTGCAGCGCGACCGCGAGCGAACGTGGCGGCACGACGCTCATGTGGCGCGATCCAGGAAATGCCCCGCGGGTGCGGCCATCGCCGGCAGCGGCGGCGCGCCGTCGCCGATCACGATGTCGCCGGGTTCAAGTTCGGCCTGGCGCAGCGCCACGCTGAGCTGCGAGGCGTTGGCGCGCAACTGCGACGCCGTCTGCGGCCGCTCCGCCCACATCCGCACCGACGTGGTGCCGCCGGCCAGCGAGACCACGGCGTGAACCGGCCCGGTCGGCTCGACGTTCAGCGTGAACCGGGCGCGCCAGACCCGATGGCTGGAACCGGCGGCCTGACCGCCGCCATCGCCCGAGATCTCGAACTGGGCCACCGCCGTGCCCTGCGGCGTCGAGAACGGCACCTCGAAATTCCAGCGCGGCACGGTGCGATCGACGGCGCTGGCGTCGGCGTGCCCCGGCAGCGACGCAATCTGCAGCAGGGTCTGCCGGGCAATCGCGCCGTCGGTATCCGCCGTGAGGCGCTGCACCACGTCACGGGGCGCGGCATCCGGCGCGATCGACGGCGACGCCACCGACTGCGGCACCGGCGCGGCGCCACGATAAGGCGGCGGCGGCACCGCGGCGCCGGTGACGAGCGGCAGCGTACCGCGCGGCAGGCCCGACGCATTGGCGGCACCACCCGGCGCTGCCGCAACGGTGCCGAGTTGCGACGTCAGCGCCCCCTCGACCTCCTGCAGAATGTTGAACACCGAGCCGGTGGTCGCCGTCTGCCCCGGCCCGCCCGGGACCAGGGTCGCGGCGCCTTCGCCGGCCAGCAGGACGGCCGTTCCGAGCGTCTCGCCGGCGCCCGCCTGGGTCGCCAGCAGGCTTGCTCCCGGCCCCGCGCCGTGCGCCGTGGCATCGGTGACCTCCACCACGGCGGCGGCCGGAGCGACGGCCTCCGCGCTCGACGGCGCCGAGCTTTCATCGGCGTAGGACGACAACAGTTCACGGAACACCAACAACGCCGCCTTCAAGTCGGGCGGCCCTCCCGCCTGGCCCGGCATGGCCAGCCCGCCGGCTAGTCCCGCTTCGAGAAACAGCCCTGAATTTTCAAAAGCGCTTTGGATGTCGGTGGCGTCGAGCGCGGTCGTCAATGCCGGACGGGCCGCCAGCAACTGGGCGGCGGCCTGCTGCAGCGGCGCCGGCAATGCGTCGACCGTGGCCGCGACATTGGCGAACAGGCTCGACAGTCCGCTCTGGCGCGCGGCCGCGACCTGGGTCGCGCTGGCCACCGCGGCGGCCTCGGCCGGCGTCAGCGTTGCGGCAGCGGCGACATTGCCCGCGACGGTGGATCGGGCGATGGCCGAGGTATCGGTGGCCGCGGACGACGCCGATGCGTTGGCCGCGCCCGTCAGCGATGACGCCTGCGCCGCGCTGGCGTCGGCCGGCACGATGGCGAGCTGAATGCCGCCGGACGCCGTCTGCGACACCGCGAGCTGCAGTGCCATTCCCGCCTGCAGCGGGACCTCGGACTGCACGGTGACGGACATGTTGGCGATGGCGATCTGCACCAGGTTGGCGTCGAGCACGCTCAGCACGCGCGCGTCGATCACGCTGCCGGGCTGCAGCACGAGGGTCGGCGCGGAGCCGCCCTGGAGCGTGACCGCCGGGACGACAGGATTGATCGAAACCGCCATACGGGAGCCTTCGAGGGCATTTGCCGCGGCAACGCCCCGCAGCCGGCCGAGGCACACCACCTCGAATCGCCGGCGCAAGATCGCACCGCCCGTGCAGGCTAGTGTCCCGGTTCTGACGTTCGTATTAACTTGCGGCGAACTTGTTTACGAACGTCAGAACCAAGGGACACTAGCAAATTCAAGATTCTAGTGTGGCCTGTGTCTGACATTCGCTTTCAGAACCCGCGGACGTATTGAAGCGAATGTCAGACACGCCACACTAGGCGCTGGTGCGGCCCGACTGCGGTATATTCGGGGCGCCGGGCACGGTTTTGTGAGCAGAGCACAAGCTTCTCCGCGACGGCGCTATCGCGGCAGGCAATGCTCAAGCCCCCCGCGCTTCGGGCAAGGATCTTGTCCTTTGAGCGGGCCGGTATCGCCGGCCACGCCAGCGCGTTATATATCCCGCCCGGGACCTGCCGGACCAAGGAGAGGCGACATGACGATGCAGATTGGCGCAACCGCGCCGGATTTCGAGGCCGAGACCACCGAAGGCCGTATTCACTTTCACGACTGGATCGGCAACAGCTGGGCCCTGCTGTTCTCGCATCCGAAGGATTTCACCCCGGTCTGCACCACGGAACTGGGGACCGTCGCCCGGCTCAAGCCTGAATTCGACAAGCGCGGCGTCAAGCTGATCGGACTGAGCGTCGACCCGGTCGACCGCCATTCGGCGTGGGCCGACGACATCAAGGAGACCCAGGGCGTGGCGCCGAACTATCCGATGATCGGCGATACCGATTTGAAGGTGGCGAAGCTCTACAACATGCTCCCGGCCGAGGCCTCCGGCGACGTCGCCAAGCGCACCGCCGCCGACAACGCCACCGTGCGCACCGTGTTCCTGATCGGCCCCGACAAGAAGATCAAGCTGGCGCTGGCCTATCCGATGACCACCGGCCGCAACTTCGACGAGATCCTGCGCACCATCGATTCCGTGCAGCTCACCGCGAAGCATCGCGTCGCGACGCCGGCCAACTGGAAACAGGGCGACAACGTCATCATCGCCGGGTCGGTCAGCGACGAGGAAGCCAAGACCATCTATCCGAACGGCTGGCAGGCGCCGAAGCCCTACCTGCGGATCGTGCCGCAGCCGAAGTAACGCCCGCGCCGCAGGCGTGACGTACCGGATCAAGCGATGGCGCGGGCGCGCCATCGCTTTTTTCGTTTCACGGCGCAGCGCTGATGCGGTTGGCGATCAACGCTCCCAGCGTCGCGGCGACGGCGGTCACGACCACGCCCCAGCCGATGTCGACCGCAACCACCGCCCAGGTCCAGTGCCGGAGCAGCGACAGCGCCGTCAGCTCGAAGGTCGCGTAGCAGAACAGTCCGAACAGCGCGCCATCGCGCAGCGTCGCGCCCGGTGCCGGGCGTTGGCCGCTGACGAAGATCACGATGCCGGCGATGTAGAGCAGATAAAATATCACTGCGGGCGCGGGCCGGATCGGCCCCAGCATGTCGCCGACCTGGGCGGCAAAGAAATCCTTCGCCACCAGGCCGAGAAACACGAAGTCGATCGGCACGAACACCGCGAGCGTCGCCAGATACAGAATGACGATGCGTTGCAAGGCTCCCTCCCCGGCGGCGCGAATACGCCCGCGCGACGTTAGATACGCTGCAACACGCGGCCCGGTTTCAGCAAGGCCGGACCCGGGCAGCGCCGTGCGCGCGGCGTCGAATTTGCGTCGACATGCGCCGTCAACCCGTGCCAGTGGACGGTGCTTGTCCACGGGGTTGATGCTTTGACTTCCTCACCGGTCCTGGTCTGGTTTCGCGACGATCTGCGGCTGTCGGACCATGCCGCCCTCACCGCCGCCGCCGCGCGCGGCGCGCCGGTGATCTGTCTCTACGTGCTCGGCCCGCACGGCGCGACCGCGGCGGGACGGCCGCTTGGCGGCGCGTCGAACTGGTGGCTGGCGCAATCGTTGCGCGCGCTGGCGCGGAGCCTCACGGCCCGGGGTGCCACGCTGGTGCTGCGCCGGGGCGACCCCGCCGAGGTGATCGCGGACCTCGTCCGCGACGCCGGGGTTCGCGAGGTCTACTGGAACGAGATCGACAACACGCCCGACGCCCGCGTCGCGACGGAGGTCGCCGCCGCGGTCGAACGGCACGGCGGCGCCTGGAAGAGCTTTCGCGGCGACCTGCTGGTGCGGCCGGCCGGGCTGCGCAACAAGGACGGACGCGGCCTGCGCGTGTTCACGCCGTTCTGGAAGCGCGTGCTCGCCAGCGGCGACGTGCCGACGCCGCTGCCGGCGCCGAACTTGCGCCCCGCCCCGCCGCTTCCGGGCGAGGATCTCGCCGCGTGGCGGCTCGAGCCGGCGCGACCGGACTGGGCCGGCGGATTGCGGGCGAGCTGGACGCCGGGCGAGGACGCGGCGCAACGCCGGCTGCAGGCGTTTCTTGCGGATCAGATCGACGGCTACGCGGATGACCGCGACCGTCCCGACCGCGACGTCACCTCGCGGCTGTCGCCGCACCTGCGCTTCGGCGAGATCAGTCCCCGTCAAGTCTGGCACGCCGCCCGGTTTGCTGCGGCCGAACGACCGGCGCGCGGCCGCGACGTCGACAAGTTCTTGAGCGAACTGGGCTGGCGCGAGTTCAGCCGCCATCTGCTGCATGATCATCCCGATCTGGCGACCCAAAATCTGCAAAGGTCTTTCGATGCGTTCCCGTGGCGCGACGACCCTGCAGCGCTGCGGGCCTGGCAGCGCGGCCAGACCGGCTATCCGATCGTCGACGCCGGCATGCGCCAGCTCTGGCACACCGGCGTCATGCACAACCGGGTGCGCATGGTGGTGGCGTCGTTCCTGAGCAAACATCTCTTGATCGACTGGCGCCGCGGCGAGCAATGGTTCTGGGACACGCTGGTCGACGCCGATCCCGCCAGCAACCCGGCGAGCTGGCAGTGGGTGGCGGGCTCGGGCGCCGATGCCGCGCCCTATTTCCGCATCTTCAATCCAGTGCTGCAGGGCGAGAAATTCGACCCCGACGGCGCCTATGTCACGCGCTGGATCCCCGAGCTCGCGAAGCTGCCGCCGCGCTTCATGCATCAGCCCTGGACGGCGCCCCCGCTCGAACTCGCCAGCGCCGGCGTCAGCCTCGGCACCAGCTACCCCGCGCCGATGGTCGATCACGCGTCCGCGCGGTCGCGCGCGCTCGATGCCTATGCCAGGATGCGGGCGACGTAGGCGCCGGGGCTCAGGTCGCCTGCGCGGCGCGGTTGACGATAATCACCCCGACGGCGCACAGCACCATGCCGCCGAGCGCGAGCGCGTCGAGCCGCTCGCCGAACAACGCGAAGGCGAGCGCGGCGGTGACCGCGGGCACCAGGTAGAACAGGCTCGCGACCTGGGTCGCGCCGGAGCGGCGGATCAGCCAGTACAACAGCGCGATCGATCCCACCGACAGCACCAGGGTCGACCAGCACAGCGCGATCACGAGACCGGGAACGAAGCTCACCGTCATCGGCTCGAACAGCAGCGCGCCGAGCAGGAAGCAAACCCCCGAGGCGCCGAACTGCACGATGTTGCCGGCCCGCCAGTCGATGCCGCCGCAGAACCGCTTCTGGTACAGCGTGCCGAGCGTGATGCCGAACAGCGAGGCGACCGAGGCGACCCAGCCCCATCCCGCCTGGCCGGTCAGCTGCCGGTCGTGCATGACGAACAGCACCCCGACCAGGCCGAGCAGCAGCCCCGCCCACTGCAGCGGCGTTACCCGCTCGCCGAGAAAGCGACTGGCGAGCGTCGAGGTCAGGATCGGCTGCAGCCCCGGAATCAGCGCGGAGAGCCCGGCAGGAATCGCGTGCCCGATCGCCAGCGTGACGCCCGAGAGATAGACGCACTGCACCAGCAGCCCGGCCACGATGCTGTGGACGATCTGCCAGCCACGCGGCCATGTGGGGCGCGTCACCGCGGCGAGGACAAGCAGAAGACAGATCGTCACCGCCATGCGCATCGCCAGCCACGTCAGCGGCTGGGTGCCCTGCAGTGCGAGCTTGGTCACGATGAACCCCGTGCTCCACAGCAGGACGAACAGGGCCGGCGCCGCGCGCACGGTGAGAGTCTCTTTTGGGGGATTCATGGCGGCGACCTGATTGCCTTACCGCGCGATTGCTTGCAATGATCGAACGCGCAGGCCGGGCCGCGCAAATTTGCAGGCCGGTCTCGCACTCCCATATTCGTACCGGAGGGACCAGCCATGGATGTTCGGCAATTCGTGACGGTCGACGTATTCACCCGACAGCAGTTCGGCGGCAACCCGCTCGCCGTGGTGCTCGATGCCGAGGGGCTGTCGAGCGAGCAGATGCAGAGGATCGCCGCCGAGTTCAACCTGTCGGAGACGACCTTCGTGCTGCCGCCGCGCGATGCCGCCCACACCGCTGAGGTGCGCATTTTCACGCCGCGCTCCGAGATGCCGTTCGCCGGGCATCCCAATGTGGGCACCGCCTTCGTGCTCGGGCGTCGCGGCGAAAGCCATGGCCGCCCGGTTGCGGGCGACCGGCTGGTGTTCGAGGAAAAAGCGGGGCTGGTGCCGATCGATCTCCTGAAGGACGGCGGCACTGTTTCGGGCGCCCGGCTCGCGGCGCCGCAACGGCTCGCGATCGGAACATCGATCGCGCCCGAACTCGTCGCCGCGGCATGCGGCCTTCCCCGCGACGCCATCGCACTCGCCGCGCACGCGCCCTGCATCGCCTCCTGCGGCGCGGCGTTCATCGTGGCCGAACTCGGCGACCGCGCCGCGCTCGCAGCGGCAACGCCGCACACCGACGAGTTCGCCCGGCATTTTGCCAAGGCGGCAAGTTCGAACCTGCTGCTCTATGTCCGCGGCGACGGCAGCGAGGCCGATCTCTACTGCCGGATGTTCGCGCCGCTGCAGGGCATCGCCGAGGATCCCGCCACCGGCTCGGCCGCCGTGGCGCTGGCCGGGTTGCGGGCATCGCTGCGCCCCGAGCCGGCGCTTACGCTGTCGCTCAGGATTCTGCAGGGCATCGAAATGGGCCGTCCCAGCCTGCTCGACGCCACCGCCCGCAAGATCGACGGTCAGGTCGTCGAGACCACCGTCGCGGGCCGCTGCGTGGCCGTGATGAGCGGCACGATCGATCTCGCGGCGTGACGCGAACGGCCGTGGGACGGATCAGAATTCTTCCGGACAGGGATCGACGATCTTCCACAGCTCGGCGCCGTTGGTGATCTTCTTCATCTCGGTGGTGAGGCCGCCGTTGCGCTCGATCCAGTCCTTCACCGTCGAGGGATAGTAGGACATCAGGTCCGAGGTGCCCTCGTAGCTCGTCACCTTGATGCCGAACGTGAAGGCCTTGTCGTAATAGGCCTCGTGGAAACCGAGGCTGGCGCGCGGCGTGACGCAGATCTTGTTCATCGGCACGATGCCGAACACCATGGTGCAGGCCGAATTGCAGATGCCGTCGATGATGACGCGCTGGTGGGTATCGCGGATGTGGGCGTATTTCGCCTTGTATTCCTCGACATAGCCGCCGTGATCCCGCGTGATGTGAAGATCGGCGCGGGCTTGGGTGGCGGCGAAGAGGGCAATCAGCAGGACGGCAAATCGCATGTCGGTTCGCGAGGTCACGAGGTGATGCAGGCCCGGTCACGTGGCGGCGACCAAAAGGACCCTTGAAGCAAGACTCTGGCGTTAGTGTGTTGGCAATTCGTTAAGCATCCGCGGGATGGCGGAAAACATTGCAGGATTTGCCACAAACAATTGAACTTGCAGCAGTTTTTATACAGGCGAGTGCCCTGGATCCTGCCGCGGCCGCCCGCATCCGCCCGCCCTGCCCGTTCCGCGCCGGCGAATCCCACAGCTTCGTCGGCCGGCCGGCCCCGAGGGCTGGCAATCGGCGCTGTCCCGGCTATATGGTGGCGCCGCACGCGCTCGTAGCTCAGCTGGATAGAGCATCGGATTTCGATTCCGAGGGCCGGAGGTTCGAATCCTTCCGAGCGCGCCAACGGCCCAAACCGGGGCCGTTTTTTATTGTCCGCGCCTGCCCGCGACCAATTGCAAAAACCACTGTGCCACAGCGATTATTTTACTCGCCGATGTGTCGGTGGGGGAAA